>JAFUBF010000348.1 GCA_017460325.1 Clostridia bacterium
AGAGAGGACGTAAGCCCAAAACTGCAGAGGATAATTCAGTTGTCTGAAGTCACTGAGTCTATCTTAAATTTTGCTACGGGCTAGGAGTTTTGATTAGATTTCATTGCAGAATTGGGAATGATAAGAGGAAACAATTCGAAGCCGGGCTTAAAGACATCATTCGAAGTATTCCGGAGAAAGAAGCATCAAGATTAATGACGTTAGTGGAAGCATATGTATCTACCAATTGGTGACTGGTATACGCTGAGTTTTGTATGATTACGACCTCGTAATGGAGAGCACCGGTGCTTTGCACCGGTCTGTCAGACAATGTCCCATATCAAACGTACAGTGCCGAAAGTTAAACCACGTTGTAAGGAGGAAATCAGATGAGTCTTGAAAAAATTGCCCTGGCAGGCGGCTGCTTCTGGGGAACGGAACGGTATTTTCAGCTGCTCAAAGGTGTCAGAGAGACGACCGTGGGATATGCCAACGGACCGACGGATCATGCACCTTCGTACGAGGAGGTGAAGCATGGTCTTGGACATGCAGAAACGGTTATGATCACCTTTGATCCCGGGGAGATCACGCTGGAGGAGCTGCTTGAGCAGTACTATACGATCATCGATCCGTTTTCCGTCAACCGGCAGGGACATGACGTGGGCATTCAGTACAGAACCGGCATCTACTATCTCACGGATGAACAGCGGGATACGGTTGAGAAAAGCATGCAGAGACTGGAAGCGCGGCTGGGGCGAAAGACGGCAATTGAGGTGATGAAACTGGCCTGTTTCTATCCGGCAGAGGAATATCATCAGGACTACCTGATCAAGAATCCCATGGGATACTGTCATCTGCCCGCCTCGCGTTTTGAAGAGGCGAAAGCATATGGACGGCAGTGAAAACTGTGCCGGAGGGCGGAAACGGCTTCGGCTGCGTTTTCCTGGAATCCTGCTCCTGCTTCTTCTGTGGACTATGGCCGGCCGGGCGGAGGAGATCCCGTCCTGGCTCCGGGCACTGCAGGGGGCAGAGGGATTTGAGCAGACCGACGGAAACTGGGTATATCAGCAGAGTGCCGAGTATCTCTTTACGGATGGCAGGGCGTTCTTCGGACTGGAAGGGGCCACGTATGCCGAAACCGGGGAGGTCCTGATCTGCGCATTTACCGGGCTTTCGGATCGACGGGATCAGCCACTGGCAGATGTAACCCGATTCGATGTGCTGATCGGGGAGCAGGTCTGGTCCTGGCACGCCCCGGTGGTCGGGAGCTGGGCCTCCTTTGCCTATCTCGGGGAGGCGGAGAAGGATTTCCTGGATGCCCTCGCCGGCGCAGACAGTCTTTATGTGCAGGTGCACTTTTTGGCCCGGAAGATGCTGATTTCCTTTGACGGGACGGAACTTGAAAAACTCCGCGAGGCGGCTGCGCTCCTGTCTGAGGCAATGGTGGCAGTGGATACGGGCAGTGAGTCCGTTACCGGGCGGTATGAGACAGAGCATCCGGTTCACAGGAAAGGCGGCGTGACACTGCCGGAACTGAGCCGATAAGGGCCCTGCAGGAATGGAAAAACTCCGGAAATCCGTATCCCGGCGGAACGGATCTCCGGAGTTTTCAGTATGGTGCGGATGCTGTTACGGTTCTTTCACAGATGCACTCTGGCGCGGCGGACGCTGCTTTGAGAAGAAGGTCATGAATTCACATTCAAGCCGTCCGTTGTAGAAACGACGCTTTTTATCCGCCCGACGGCCCAGGCAGCGTTCAAACTGCGGATGCGAGGAAATGGCGCTGAGGGACCAGCCGGGACAGGTGGCAAGCAGATGGCCGAGATCCCGGTAAAGCGATTCGCAGGCTTTCCGGTCTGAAATCCGCTCGCCATAGGGCGGGTTGCAGAGAAAAACGCCGTACTCCTCCCTGGGATGGCACTCGCGCATGTCAGATACGCGAACCTCGATGCGCCCGCCCAGACCGGCCTGCACGATATGACGTTTGGCCAGGGTGATGGCCTCCGGGTCTATGTCCGAACCGCGGATGCCCTCGATGAGGTCGGGATTGAATTCCGCTTTGGCGGCCTCGCGGATGGCGGGGAAACCGGGGGCAAGATAGGGGAACTGCTCCAGGGCAAAGGAACGGGTGAGCCCGGGCGCCCGGTGACTCATCTTAAAGGCAGCTTCGATCAGGAGGGTGCCGGTGCCGCAGAACGGATCCACCAGGGGTGTATTACCGCGCCAGGGGGAGAGATCCACCAGGGCAGAGGCAAGGGTCTCCCGAAGCGGCGCCTCTCCGTTCCAGGTGCGGTAGCCCCGGCGGTTCAGTGCCTGTCCCGAGGTGTCAATGGTGAGTCTTGCCTGATTGGCGTGCAGCGTGACGCTGATGGGAATGGTGGCGCCGGATTCCTCAAACCAGGTGATGTGGTATTTTTCCTGCAGACGCCGGACAATGGCTTTCTTGGTAATCGACTGGCAGTCGGAGACGCTCATCAGCTGGCTTCTGGCACAGTTCCCGCTGACGGGAAACCGACAGTCCTTTGTCAGGTACTGTTCCCACGGAAGGGCCGTCACTCCCTCGAAGAGTTCCTCAAACGTGCGGGCCTCGAAAGATCCCACAACCAGCAGAACGCGATCGGCCGTGCGCAGATAAAGGTTGGCACGCATGGCATCCTCGAAGGTGCCCTCAAACATGGCACCGCCGTTCACCGCGGTGGCGCTTATGCCCATTCTTTTCAGTTCACCTGCAGCCAGTCCCTCGAGACCGAATGCGGCAGTGGCCAGAAACTGCATTTTGATCCTCCCATATGCTTATTTGTGAGAGGGATTATAGCACAGATGCGGGGAGATATCCAACGTGGCTGAATCGGCCGGGTCTGACAGAGAGTGTGGAAAATTGTGACAGGTTCGTCCGCTCCGGCGGGAAATGGGCCGTTCTGAAATAGACGGAATGCACGATTTGAGGAAAAATATTTGAAAAAGACTGGTCAAAGTGAGAAAAAATTGATATACTTGTGCCGCTAAAAGCGATTAGCGAAGACTTCAGATTTAAAAGGAGTGGATTTCCCATGGATCTTGTTACATCTACCGAAATGTTTAAGAAGGCCTATGAAGGTCACTATGCGATCGGTGCTTTCAACGTGAATAACATGGAGATCATCCAGGGAATTACAGAGGCCGCCACAATGGAGAAGGCCCCGGTTATCCTGCAGGTTTCCAAGGGTGCCCGCGCTTATGCAAAGCACATCTATCTGGTGAAGCTGGTTGAGGCTGCTCTTCAGGACGCAGAGGACAACGGCGTGGATCTCCCGGTGGTTCTCCATCTGGATCACGGCCCGGACTTTGAGACCTGCAAGGCCTGCATCGACGGCGGTTTCACCTCTGTCATGATTGATGGATCCTCCCTCCCGTTCGAGGAGAACATCAAGGTTACCCGTCAGGTTGTCGAGTATGCGCATGACCACGGCGTCGTCGTGGAAGGCGAGCTCGGAACGCTCTCCGGTGTTGAGGATGATGTGAAGGTCGCCGAGGGCGATGCCATGTACACCGATCCCAACCAGGTAGAAGAGTTTGTCAAGTCCACCGGCGTTGATTCTCTGGCCATCGCCATCGGAACCAGCCACGGCGCTTACAAGTTCAAGGGAACCCCGAAGCTCCGCTTCGACATCCTTGAGGAAGTCGGCAACCGTCTGCCCGGATTCCCGATCGTGCTGCATGGTGCCAGCTCCGTTATGCCGGAGTATGTGGCCATGATCAACCAGTACGGCGGAAATATGCCTGGTGCACAGGGCGTCCCGGAGGATCTGCTGCGGAAGGCCGCTTCCATGGCTGTCTGCAAGATCAACGTGGACTCTGACCTGCGTCTTGCCATGACCGGCATCATCCGCAAGCAGTTCGCCGAGCATCCGGATCAGTTCGACCCGAGACAGTACCTGAAGCCCGCACGTATTGCCCTTCGCGATATGGTGCGTCATAAGATCGTGAACGTTATGGGTTGCAATGGAAAAGCTTAATTTTCTGATGGAAGAAAATATGGACCAGCCGAAAGGGCTGGTCCTTTTTGAATGAGTGCTCACAAAAACCAGTCGTCCTTTGAAAATGCCCGGCACAGACCGTACAGCGTCTGTCGTGCTTTTCCCGGGAAAATCGCGACGGTTTGTTTCGGAAGGCCTGACCGGATGGACGAAAATCAGAATGGGTGACAGAAGGGTATGAGTAAAGAAAGAAACATCGCGCTGCTGACGGATTCCACCTGTGATCTGTCAGATGAGGTTCTGAGTCAAAACGGAATTGATCTGCTCTGTTTCAAGATTGCGCTGGACGGGAAGGGGTATGTGGAGCGGCAGGATTTTACGCCTGAACAGTTCTGCACGCTGCTCAGGAATGCGAAAGAACTGCCCAAGACCTCACAGATAACGGAATATGAATTCCTGGACCGTTTCGAAGTGTATGAAAAGGCAGGAAAAGAAGGCGTCATCTACGTATCCATTAACGCCACGGGTTCGGGGACCAATGCGGCGGCCCACGCGGCGGCAGAGGAATTTCACCGGAATCACCCCGATTCGGGGATGCGCATCCGGATTGTAGACAGCCGGATGTATTCCATTGCCCAGGGCCAGCCCATTGTTGAGGCTGCGGCGCTCCTGGATGCGGGAAAGGGAATGGATGAGGTGGTTGCATTTCTTGAGGACCGCTACGGCAGAATGGAAATCCTGCTGGTGGCCTATACGCTGAAGTGGATTCGTAAATCCGGCCGGATCAGTGCGGCTGCAGCCATTACCGGCGATCTCCTGGGGATTCATCCCATCTTTTCCCTGAATGACGGGATCAGCCATGTGCTCAAAAAGGTTCGCGGGGAGCATCTGGCAGCGTCTGCCATGGCAAAGACCATGCAGAGCCGGATTATCCCGGGGAAACCCTACTATCTCATGGCCTCGGAGGAAAAGTACTTCGAGGAATATAAGAAAACCTGCGAGGCGATTATGGGTTATCCGCCTGCAGGTTTGGGAATTCTCGGTGCGGCCGTCCTCTCCAATACGGGGCCGGATGCGGTCGGACTGGTTTATGAGGGTGAAAACAGAGGAAAACGAACGGAACAGTAAGGGGCAGTTTCAGTCCGCCAGGGTGAGTGTGACGGGGCAGTGATCGCTGCCGAGGATGGAATCCTCAATTTCCGCAGACTGGATGCGGTCGGCAAGCCGGTTGGAGACGAGGAAGTAGTCGATGCGCCACCCTGCGTTCTTTTCGCGTGCTTTAAACATATAGGACCACCAGCTGTAACGGCCTGTCTCATCCGGATGCAGATAACGGAAGGTATCGGTAAAACCGCTGTCCAGCAGCCGGGTCATGGCCTCCCGTTCCTCCGGGGTGAAACCGGCATTCCCGGTATTGGTCTTCGGATTTTTCAGGTCAATCTCTCTGTGCGCGACATTCATGTCGCCGCAGACGATGATTGGCTTTTTCTGATCCAGATCAAGACAGTAACGGAGAAAATCCGCTTCCCATTCAAGGCGGTAGGAAAGGCGGGTCAGCTCTCTCTGGCTGTTTGGTGTATACACCGTGCACAGATAGTAATCCGGGTATTCAAGGGTAATCAGCCGCCCTTCGTGGTCATGTTGCTCCATGCCAAGACCATAGGCGACGGAAAGGGGCTCGTGCCTGGTCAGAATGGCGGTTCCGGAGTAGCCTTTCTTTTCCGCCGAATACCAGTACTGATGATACCGGTCGTCTTTAATTTCCGCCTGTCCGGGTTGCATCTTGGTTTCCTGAAGGCAGAAAAAATCCGCATCGCTGGCGGTAAAATAGTCCATAAACCCTTTTCCGAGACAGGCCCGCAGGCCATTGACATTCCAGGAAACAAATTTCATAGTCATTCCTCCATACTTGAATATGTCTGTATTCTAGCATACGCAGGGAGGATTGACAATCTTCGGAGGAACAGTCCGATCAACGGATGATATCTGCCGGTGGACCGGATGGCCCGGGAAAAGCGGTGTGGGAAACGGTTGAAATGAGATGACGATCTGTGACGTCTCAAAACAATTTGACACCATATGTGTGTGAACGGTAGTAAAGCCGTCCGGAAGGTGATAAAATAGATGTAACGTGGCCGGGGACTTACAGGACCGGCCGTATTGCATCCGACATTTCAGGTAACGCATGTGGAATCCGGACAGATTGATGGAATCATTCAGGAGGGGAAGAAATGCAGAGCGCGAAGAACAGAAAATGGATTTCCTTTCTTCTTCTTATGCTGGCGGTCCTCTTGCCGCTCGTGGGCCTTTCGGATGAGAAAGAACGGAAGACGGTTCGTGTCGGCTGGTATGATTCCTCCTTCTGTTACTTTGACCGTTTCGGCAGGCGCTGCGGAATCGATTACGAGTACCAGCAGAAGATCTCCGCATATACCGGCTGGTCGTACGAGTACGTGGAGGGAAGCTGGCCGACCCTGTTTCAGATGCTGAAAGACGGGGAAATCGATCTGCTCAGCGATGTGTCCTATAACCCGGAACGCGTTGCGTACATGTTTTTCCCGGACCTGCCCATGGGATCTGAATCTTACTACATCTATATTGATGCCGGGAACACGGCAATAACGGCGGATAATCCCCAGTCCCTGAACGGAAAGCGTATCGGAGTGAACAAAGGGAGCGTTCAGGAAGGGTTCCTCGGGGAATGGATGGAACGAAACCGGGTCACGCTGGAAATCATTCCCATGGTCGAGGACGAAGGGACCGCCATGGAGATGGTCACCCGGGGAGAGATCGACGGATTTGCTTCCATCTACTCCTTCAGTTCCGAACAGAAAGTGGTTCCGCTGTGCCGGATCGGCTCCTCGGATTATTACTATGCGGTGAACCGGAACAGACCGGACCTCCTGGCGGAACTGAACGTGGCGCTTGCCGGTATCCAGGATGAGGATCCGTTCTTCATGGAAAGACTCAACGAAGAACGGATGTACACGATTCGGACCAACACCTATCTGAACGCAGACCAGGAAAGCTGGATACAGGAACACGGCAGTATCCGGGTCGGTTACCGGGAGGACTACCTGCCGTTCTGCCAGACAAACCGGGACACCGGCGAACTGACCGGCGCACTCAAAGATTATCTTGTACATGCGGAAAGCAGCCTGAGGAGTGCAAGGATTCATTTTGAGACTTTTCCGTATGAGACGACGGAGAAGGCCATTGAGGCACTCAAAGCCGGGGAAATCGACTGCGTTTTTCCGGTTTACCTGAATTCGTATGATGCCGAACAGATGGGGATTCGCCTCACCAATGCCGCCATGAAAACGGAACTGAATGTCGTTATGCCTGTCTCGGACATTCAGGGCCTGTCAAAGGACAGTCATCTGGTGATTGCCGGACGCGAAGGCGATCTGAATCTGGATACATTCGTGAAAGACCGGTTTCCGGAATCCCGCGTGGACAGGTACGACTCAGGCGAGGCGGTTCTCTCTGCCGTCAGAGCGGGAAAGGCGGACTGTGCCATTCTCAGCAATTACCGGATTTTCTCCCTTGAGGAACAGCTCAGCAGTTACAAGCTCATTACCATCCCCACCGGTGAAACCATGCCGCTTTCCTTTGCGGTGAACTGGGATGACCGGGAATGCTATTTCATCCTCAACAAAACCGTGGTCATGACAAAGATCGAAGAGATGGATTCGGCCCTGGCATCCTATATGCGCTCTGACAGGAAAGTGACGTTTGCGCTCTTCCTCAGGGACAACTGGATCAGCGTCATGGTCATTCTTTCGGTGATTTTCTTCATTATCATTGTCCTCCTTCTGCAGAAACTGAGAGCGGAGAAGATGAGCAATGAGCGTCAGCGGATGATGGAGGAGGGCCTGAGACGGGAACTGCAGCAGAAAGAACAGCTGAATACAGCCATGAATATGGTCTACAAGGACCCGCTTACCGGTGTAAAGAGCAAGCATGCCTATAACGAGGCAGAGGAACGCATGGACCGGCGGATTGAAGAGGGGACCGTATCAAGGTTCAGTGTGGCGGTATTCGATCTGAATGATCTCAAGCGGATCAATGACACGCAGGGACATGAGGCCGGGGATGAATACATCCGGACGGCCTGCCGGCTGATCTGCACGCATTTCAAGCACAGCCCGGTCTTCCGGATCGGCGGGGACGAGTTCGTGGCGATTCTGGAAGGGGTGGATTACGAGAACCAGAGAGAGATTCTGGAGCAGTTTGAAAAACAGATTCTCGGGAATCTTGAGAATGAGAAGATTGTGGTTG
>JAFUBF010000349.1 GCA_017460325.1 Clostridia bacterium
ATCGGGAATTCCGTCATCAAGCGGGGATTCGACATCGTGGTTTCCGCCTTTCTGATTTTGCTGACAAGTCCGCTCATGCTGCTCATTGCCATCGGTGTCCGGATGTCCAGCCCGGGGCCGGTCATCTTCTCTCAGGAGCGTATCGGGAAAGATAAAAAACCGTTCCGCATGCTGAAATTCCGATCAATGCGGGTCACCGGAACGGAATCCACCGGATGGACGACCGATCGGGATTCGCGCAGGACAAAGTTTGGCAGCTTTATCCGAAAGACCAGTCTGGATGAAATCCCGCAGTTTTTCAACGTCCTCATCGGCCAGATGAGTCTTGTGGGGCCCCGACCGGAAATCCCGTATCATGTCAGCCATTATAAGGAAGAAATCCCCAGATATCTGATTCGCCAGCAGGTCCGTCCCGGAATCACCGGCTGGGCACAGATTAACGGACTGCGCGGGGATACCTCCATTAAAAAACGGGTTGAATATGATCTGTGGTACATCGACAACTGGAGTTTTTCACTGGATCTGCATATCCTTATCAAAACCCTGTTCGGAGGAATGGTCAACTCGGAACAGCTTCTCTGAGAGAGAAGGTCTTTGCCATAAAGAAAATCCACCGGCTTATTTCCGGTGGATTTTCTTTATATCCGTTCCAGTTCGCGGCACGCGGTAAGCGCCGCAATGGCACCGTCTGCCGTCGCAGTCGTAATCTGCCGTATTCTTTTTGAACGGCAGTCTCCGGCAACATAGATGCCGGCTGTCCGGGTCGTACAGGATTCATCTGCCTCAAAATAGCCGGCATGATCCAGTACGGCCAGGTTTGAAAACCGTTCATTTTCAGGTATCAGGCCGATGGCCTCAAACAGCCCATCACAGGGCACGCACTCCGGCGTTTCCGATCCCTCCGGCCTGACATAGACCCCCGTCAGAACTCCCTGATCGCAATCCAGTCCGGTGATCCGTACACCCGTGCGGACCGTCACATTGTCGCGTCTGGCAAGGACCTCCTGCAGACTGATCTCACCTGTCAGAACCGGAAGATCCTGCAGAATAATCACCTCACTGCACTGCTCCGAAAGAAGACTCGCCTCCTGCAGGGCGGAATTCCCGCCGCCTGCCACACAGACACGCTTCCCGGCGTAGAACTCTCCGTCGCAGACTGCACAGAAGGAAATTCCCTCGCCGATCAGTTCCTGCTCCCGGTCCAGTCCCAGCATCCGGTGTTTAACCCCGGTGGCCAGGATGACGGTCCTGCCTTCAAAAACATTTCCTTCCTCAGTGTGCACTGCTTTGTGATCACCGAGATTTTCTACGGAAATCACGTTTTCCAGCTCAATTTCCGCCCCCTGAGAAAGGATCTGGTCAAGAAGACGTTCTGCCAGCTCATTGCCGCTCACGCTCCCAAACCCAGGATAGTTTTCCACCTTGGGCGAATGGGTGATCTGTCCGCCAAATCCGGTTTTCTCAAGCACGAGAACCGTCTTTCCGTTCCGTCTTGCATACAGGGCGGCCGTCATTCCGGCGGGTCCGCCGCCGACAACAATCATATCATACATCGTTTCTGCCTCCCGGGGATCAGTGCGCAGACATAATCCAACCCTTTATATCGGACACACCCCGGAATTTCATGAATCCGTCCTCTGTCGGAACAACCAGCGTGGGAGCCTGACGAATCCCGTAAAGATTGGCCATCTCTTTTTCTTCATTCGCATTCAGTGAACGATAGGTGATCCCGGCGCGGTCCAGCAGGGCCGTTGCCGCCTTGCAGTTCGGGCAGGTGGATGTTTTAAACAGCAGAATCCCACTGGATTCCAGATCTTTCTCTCCGTTCAGCGTCGGTTTGTTCGGCTCTCCGGCCGCACTGTCCATGGCGACCGCCTTGACAAACGGCTTCTGCCTGTCCGGTGCAATCACCGGTTCCATGGTCGTGCAGCAGGACGGTTCGAAGGCAGCCTCAAGTGCCGCATCCTGAAGTGTCGGCCTGGGCCCCTTATGGGTCAGCACCGAATGGCCCACATTGTATACCTTGCGGTCCTTGAATTCCTGCGCCTTTCCATCGTTCCAGTTCTGAACCGGACGGTAATACCCGGTAATCCGGCTGTAGACCTCCGTCTTCTGTCCGCAGATCGGGCAGGTATACTGTTCACCGACCAGATAACCGTGATCCTTACACACAGAATAGGTGGGGGAAAGCGTGTAATAGGGAAGCTTGTAGTTTTCCGCGATTTTCCTGACAAGGTTGGCTGCCGCCTTCCAGTCCGGAAGCTTTTCGCCCAGGAACGCATGGAACACCGTACCGGAGGTATAGAGGGTCTGCAGGTCATCCTGGATATCCAGTGCAGAGAAGACGTCCTCGGTAAAGCCTACCGGCAGATGCGAGGAATTGGTATAATAGGGCGTTCCGTTCATGTTTGCCGTAATGATATCGGGATACAGTTCCTTATCATGCTTGGCAAAACGGTAAGTGGTCGATTCGGCAGGTGTGGCCTCAAGATTGTAAAGATCCCCGTAGTTTTCCTGATAGTCACTGAGACGCTCCCGCATATGGTTCAGCACTTTCTGCGTAAAGGCCTGTGTTTCGGGGTGCGTCATATCCTTGCGAAGCCACCTGGCATTCAGTCCGACCTCGTTCATTCCAATCAGACCAATGGTC
>JAFUBF010000350.1 GCA_017460325.1 Clostridia bacterium
CAGCGAGCCGCCTTCCTGGGCTACCTCCAACACTTTTCCGACATCCAGATCCGGTGTCCAGTCATAGGCCTTGGCATGGAAATCAATGATCCGGCCAATGACCTCCGCAATCTCATCCCGGGAAAGCGGATTCAGCTGTTCCGCGTTGACGATCGCATCCAGCACCGTCTTCCCCGGCTCCATGTCATCCGGGAACAGTGCCTCGAGGCTTTCATACTCATGCTTTTTCTCGATGACATCGTCCTGATACATGGAACTGACCGCAAACATCGTATAGGTCGCATGAAGCGAGGTGGGTTTCAGGAACCGGTACATATTCCGATAGGAATTCTGCCGCGCTTTTTTCCCGAGCCGTCCGATCAGCTCCACCTCATCAATCAGAATCACCCAGCCGTTATAGCCCATGGCCGTAAACAGCCGGGACAGGAAGCTGAAATAGTCCATGCAGTGCTTGGTCTTGCTGAACGGCACATTCATCTTTGCCGCTTTTCCGGCGATCCGCCGGTAGATTCGTTTGAGATCCGCCGGGCTGATGAAGTCCCCTTCCAGATCCGCCTGCAGCCGGTACCGTTCATCCTGCTCATCCGTCCGGAGGAACGACTGGAACAGGTAATACAGCTTGTCCGTCTCCAGTTCCTTGGCTGCATACAGGAGCATCTCCGAGGCCAGCGGGCTGCTGGCCCCGATCCCCCACAGCTTATGGAGGAAACCCGGCTGCTCATGTCTGGGCAGGTAGGTGTTCTGGACGATATTGCGGTAAATAACCGGCAGCTTGTCAAACGGTGCTTCCTTGCTGATGGGCATGTAGGAAACCACCATGTCGTTTTCCTGGGCCATGGTCATGGCGGTGTTCAGCAGATGCGTCTTCCCTTCGCCGTACTTGCCGGTATAGAGAAAGGCATCCGACTTCCCGTTGATTGCCACCTCATCCAGGGCATCTGAAATCCGGCGGATGAGTTTGGGGCGGGCCTCCGCAAAGTACTTTCCAACGGCTCTTGAGGGAACGCCGGAGCGCAGCGCCTCAATGATCCGCATGGCATTCATATCAGGCATCTGCACTCACCTCCTCAATCGTCTCCTCCGGGACGCCCATCAGGACCGCCCGGTTCACCAGCCGGGGCAATCCGACCGTTCCGGATCCCGCCTGGTGGATCAGCTTTTCCGCCTGCTCCTGCGTCAGTGTATAGGTCTGGCATCCTCTTTCGCTCAGATACTGAGCGAGTTTTTCCGCCATACGGAGAACCGTCGGCACATCGTACTGCTGCCGGGCCAGATCATCCAGATTGGCAATGTCCGCAAAGCAGTTGAAGCGCTCCGAAAGGATCTCGTTCTGAATCCGCATCATCAGGGCAGAATACGACATAATGCCAACCTTGGGCGTATCCAGCAGATCCCGGTCAAAGGCAAAGACAAACATGACGTTATGCATGGTGTCAATGTCATCAATCAGAAGGCGGATACTCTCATAAGTATCCTGCCGGCGGACGGTCGTGTAATGCAGTTCCTGCATTCCGGACCGGTTGAGCATTACATCCATCTGGTCCACGGTCACCAGCAGTCCCGGGCTCCCGCCAAGTCGGATCACCTCTGAGAGTGAACGCAGCATATGGCGTGCATTGTACCGGGTCAGCTTTTCCGGTGAAAGTCCCAGCGAACGCAGCAGCGCGGTTTTGATCCCGGGTTCCCCGTGCAGATAGCCAAGGAGCAGATCCCGGTTGGCATCCTCCAGCACCGGGTGCCCGAGAATTCCGCCCGTAATCAGGGAGCAGCTCAGCGCAAAGTTATTGTCAAGAAGCGGATTGTCAAGGAACATCTCCTTGAGCTGGACCCGCAGTTCCCGGCGCTGAATGGCATCGGCCATCCCCTGCTGGGAGAGGTAGTCAATGAACGTCATTCCCTCCGGAATCTCCGCGGGATCATAGCCCATATTCCTCACGATCGAATTCGCGCAGGCCACAAGGATCTCCGTGATGGAGACCTGTCTGAGGACCTCCAGGTAGATAAGTGAAAAATCGTGCAGCCATGTCTTTGCTGCAGAAACGGACGCAACCTTATACCCCTTCTGACGGGCCATCTCCTCCATGGCATGAAGAAGATGGGTCTTCCCGCATCCGGGTCTCCCTGTGACAAACTTGATCTTGCTGCCGCCCTCACGGATATACTGGTCTAGGTAATGCCTGGACCAGAAATCCGAAAGGAACTGAACGCCCTCAGAGAGTGCCAGACAGGTTGCCGCATCCGGCGCAAATCCGTTGATCAGGTTCTGGAGGTTTTCTCTTCCCTGAACCTCCTGGTCAACCCCTGTATCCATCATGTATTCACTCCGTATATGTGCTTACTTTCTCAGTCTTCCTTATAGAAGCGGATGGAATAGAGATAGCTCTCTTTTCCCTTTGAATCCAGCAGGCGGATGCAGGACTTCTGCTCACGGCTCGGACCGGACTGAATCCGGCGTTTTCCGTCCAGATAAATCGGACTCTTGGCATCTGCTTCCATAAAGCGGGACAGATCATAGGCAAAGCTGTTGAGATCGTAGATCTTCTTCAGGCGGCTCATGGGCGCCATGACACTGTGAATCTCCTTGAGCGGCAGATCCGGTCCCTTGCCCGCGTCCTTCTTCTTCTTGAGCGCCAGGACGTCATAGGCGGCAATCAGTTCCTTCCCGAAGGCCTCTGCATTGAAGTTGGCCTTGCTCAGCTTATCCTGCTCGGTATGGACCAGCGAAACCATCTTCTTCGGGCGCAGGCAGTTGACCTTTTTGTTGTTCATGTAAACGGCCTGCTCGGAGGAGGCGATTTTTACCTTGAACGGGAACATTTCAAAGGTCGGCGCACTGCCGATGACATCCACATTCTCGCTCTTGCAGTATTCAAGCATCTGATCGGAATACTCGCCGCTGCTCATATAGGCCTCGCCGTCAAATTCGTTCACCAGATTCTGCAGAGAGGTATTCAGTTCGGTCATGGCATTCAGTTTATCCGCATAGCTGCTCAGATCCTTGGCCAGCTGCTTCAGATCGCCATTCTCCGCATCTTTTCCAATGGACGTCAGGAACTTCTTCTGGGAATCCTGAAGGTCCTTCGTCTTCTTGATCATTTCCTGCATGCTTTTCAGCAATACTTCATAATCCATGTTTTTTCTCCTGTCGCTAATTTATCAGTTTTAAAAAACCGGTGCTATTATACCGAATAGAGCCGTTCTTTGCAACTGAGAACTGCCCCTTTTTCCCGGAAAAACGCCCGATTTCGCGGGAATTCGCCGCGGAATGTTCAGGTTTTTGCCAGTCAGGAACATCTGCCCGGCAAAAACACGATCCGGAATGCTTTTCTTTTCGGGCCGCCTGTGATAAACTGCCCGTAGAACAGGCAAAAGGGCTGAGGAGGTGAACGCATGGCGGTGGAACTGTACCGGTGGCAGAAGGAGTGCCTCAAAGTCTGGCAGGACAATCAGCATCGGGGAATTATCAATGTCATTACCGGCGCCGGAAAGACCGTCTTCGCC
>JAFUBF010000351.1 GCA_017460325.1 Clostridia bacterium
ACACAGTACGGTCATACCTTCCGTGTGGACAGTAAAAGAAGTTTCAGAGCAGGAGAACAACTCGCTTCATAGCTTAAAATCGGGTGTCAAACAAGTGCGGATTGATAATATCGGTGATTTCTCTCACCGCACAGCTCGTGTTTTTTAGTCTTTTCCCAACCAGCAGTACTTTCGGGTAGTCTCGGGGCCGACGGATATAATCCTTTTCCCTGACAGACCTGAGGGCACGGTTCGCCGATCGATTCACGGTCATGTCCAGGAGTATCGGTAAACGGCATCGACCAGCAGGGTCTTATCCACATAGGCATCCGTAAGGAAAACCTTCCTGAAAAGACCATATCCTGCACCGTTGTTCAGAAAGTACATTCCGAATATCCTTCCGTGTGCCCTTCCCTGATGGATCGCTCCGGGCAGGCGTTACGCGGCCATGTCCTATCACAGCACCTCTGCAAGGCTGACAAACCGGTACTGCTTGCGCTGTCCTTCCATCTTGGTCAGATAGGAATCCAGTGCACCCGGCATGTATTCCGGCATTTCATCCAGATGGAAATTGTAAATCTGCCCGCTCTTGATTTTCTGGTTCAGCGTACTGACAAAATTCTCCGGGCTCTTGATTCCCGAATACTCAAAGGTGAAATAGCCGGATACGCTGTACGTATATCCGCATCCAAACACGGTCTCCAGGCCGGATTTGCTGGCTGCCAGCAGATAGGGCCGGAAGAGCGTGGAGAGAACCGGGCGGCCGCCGCTGGAAAGATCGCCGACGATGTTGACCAGCGTATCGTAGCTTTTGACCAGATCCTCACGCAGTGCCTTCACCTGTGTCGTGGTCAGATCCAGGAATGTGGCAGATGACTTGTACGTGGCCAGAGAAAAGCCGGTATGGGTATTGCTGCCGATGGTATGCCCGGCAAGGCCGATTTCCCGGAGAAGTCCGGGATTCTTGGCCGCATCCCCCGTCCGGACGAAGAACGTTGCCTTGATGCTGTGCTTTTTGAGGACATCCAATATCGCTTCAACCCGTTCATCTGTTCCCCACCCGTCAAAGGTCAGGAAAACCATGTCCCGGTCGTTCTTGATGACGCCTGTCTTGTCCAGCAGCTTGATCTCCGCATCCGTAAATCCCGGCAGGTATCCTTTCGTTTTCATCCAGTCAACGCCGATATACCGGCGCTCAATAACGGACATGGTATCCCCGGAGAGCTGGCCCGGGCGAATCTTTCCTTTTACCGAGGAAAGCACCGCCGAGGAATCCACCGGATAATCAAATACGTACTGCGTATTGGTCATCATGTCATTGATGCCCAGAGCAGGCAGAGAGGTATAGGAATTCATAATCAGACGGATCACGTTGCCAACCAGCAGGTCACTGCTGGTTCTGCCCAGTTCAAAGTGCAGAATCTCACCGCGTCCGATAATGTCATTTCCGATAATCGACGCACAGATCTGTCTGGCTGTCCCCAGCGCCACAGAAGCATCCGTTACGACGGATCTGGTCTGGGACATAACGGTATATCCGCCGGCTGAGGCTGCCAGGCGCAGCATGGTGGACGGACTCCCCGTCAGTTGCCGCAGACAGACACGCCCGCTGAACCCGATCTTTGTCCGAAGGGTATTCTCCGCCTCAAAAATAGCCGAAAGCAGATCCTCCGTCGTCAGAAACCGACCGGTATTCACTGCCAGACCGACGGCATGGCCGGCACTGGCCACATAGGAAACCAGATCCGCATTCTGCTCAAGATCCTCAAACGTCACAAAAAACGTCCCCACGCTGCCGGTCTCCGTCAGCACATTCAGCACATTCCGGAGTTCCTCCTGACTGCCGATTCCCTGGAACGTCAGGATGATTCCCTTCTGAGTCGTATAGATATGGTTGACGATTTCCGCAGAGCGCTGTTTATTGGATTCAACCAGCGTCTTCGCTCTGGCCGTCGCGTTGCCGCTGACAGAGGACAGGGTTACCTGCTGCGCATTGGAAAGATTGGCAACCAGAGAGGTCGGTGCCGGCGTCACATAGGTATCCCTGGCCACAGCCGTCTCCGCCGGAAGCGGGGTTGCCGCAATCGTGCCGAAAATGTTCTGCCGGGAACCCGACTGGCTGGAAACTGCCGTGGCGGAATTGCTTTTCCTGATGGCACGCAGCCGAAATCCGCCGATAAGCGCCGCTATGCAGACGACAGACAGAATAAGTGTCAGCCGCAGCTGCCTTTTAAATCCGTCCATTCATTTCCTCCTGTCTGGTTAAGAGCCGGAGCCTGCCTTTCGCTGTCCGATTTACTGCGGCAGTACATTCGTCAGGGGAACAAACCGGAATTTCTTTCCGACTGCCGTCAGATACTCATCGATCAGATCCGGCAGATCCACTTCCTCATCATTGACATAGGAGATGGAAAGAACCGCGCCGCTCTTGGTGGCAGCAAGCATTTCCGACAGCTGATCTTCCCTGTAAATCCAGTACTTTTCCGCGTCCTCATCTGCATCCGGACCAGGCTCCACACCCTCAATGTTCAGATATGCACCGCCCACGGACCATGAAAAACCGCTGTCAAAAACCGCATTCATCCCCACCGGGTTAATCCCGTCATACGGCGGCCTGAAATAGGTGGTCAGCGCCGGTATCCCATTCTTCAGCGGGATATCCCCCATGATCCGCATCAGCGTGTCATAGGCTGTCTTGAATTCACCCTGAAGCGCCCGCAGGGCAACCTCACGGTTCCTCAGAATGTCCTCGGTCGTTGAAACCGCACTTGAGGTATAAACCGAGTTAAAGGTCTTGTCGGCACGGATCGCCAGGGCATGCCCCTCCTCCGCGATCGCCCGCATCAGATTCGGGTTCCAGTCAGCGGTTTCCGTACGGATAAAGAAGGTCGCTTTGGCACCGTGTTTTTTGAGCACATGGAGAAGCGGGGTTACAAACGCATCCATGTCCGCATCATTGAACGTCAGATAGACCTCGTTTCGCGAATTGCGAATGATGCCGGTTTTGTCGATGGAACGGATTTCCTGATCACTGAAATCGATGATCTCCCCTTCTTTTTCCAGTATTGGGGAGCCGATGTAATGGTCCTGCATTTCCGCCATCAGGGTCGTCTTCAGCTGCCCCCGGCGGATTCGGTTGCGCACCCCCTTCAGAATCTTGCTGTCCTCAAGCGGATACAGCCACAGCTTCGGGGTGTTGTTGATCATGGCATGATAGCCGTGAAGCGGATAGACACTGCGCTGCTCCGCAAAACACCGGATCAGCTCGCCGGTCATCTTATCGCTGTAGATAAACTGGTTCATGTCAAAGTGGACCAGTTCGCCCCGATTGATCGTACAGTCAAAACAGGAGAGGATGTCCAGCATGATCTCCTCC
>JAFUBF010000352.1 GCA_017460325.1 Clostridia bacterium
AATCCGGTTCAGATTGGTAATGCCATCCTGCTCCGCCGCAAGGAGCGTAATATGGAACGATTCACTGATGGCCCCTGTATCAATGGCCTTGTTGATTTCATCCAGGCGCAGAATGTCCTTCTCCGCACAGTCGCTCAGCATCCGGTTCAGACACAGCGCTGTCGCATGGGCATCATGCACAGCCCGGTGCGCGTTTTTGAGGGACACGCCGAGGTGCTTGCAGACAGCACCGAGCTTATGACTGCGCATATCCGGATACAGACGTCGCGCAAATTCCAGCGTATCAATGACCGGAAGTGAAATCTCTATTCCGAGCCGTTTGCATTCCTCCGTCAGAAATGCATAGTCAAATTTCGCGTTGTGCGCTGCAAACGGCGCATCCCCGATAAACTCCAGCAGCCTCGGAATCTCCTTGTCTGCCGTCTCCGCATCTCTGACCATGCTGTCCGTAATGTGAGTCAGTGCCGACACTTCCGGCGGAATCGGCATACAGGGATTGACAAACCGGGAAAGTTCCTCAATGATCTGGCCGTTTCGAATCCGGACGGCACCGATTTCCATCACCCGGTGACGTTTGGAATTCAGCCCGGTGGTTTCAAAGTCGACGACCACAATGTCCCCGGAAAGAAGCCGGTCATCCGGCCGCAGGACAACCGGTTTGGTATCCGTCAGATATCCTTCCATTCCCGGAATCAGTTTGATCTTGTTTTTCTTTGCCGCACCGAAGGCCTCGGGGAATGCCTGAACCACACCGTGATCGGTAATGGCAACCGCCGGATGACCCCATTTGGCTGCTCGGGCAATCAGGTCTGATGCACTGGCAATGCCGTCCATCTCCGACATATTTGTATGCATATGGAGTTCAATGCGCTTTTCCCCGCATTCATCCAGTCGCTGCGGAGTCTCTCTCGGCGAGATGTCGTTGGTCATGAGGACCAGGGCATGATCAAAGGAATCCATTTTCAGGTCACCACGCGCAATCACCCATTTTCCCGGGGATACGCTGTCAATGACCTGTTTGACGGCCTCCATCTCCTCCTTGGTCGGCGGTGGAAGCGGCTCATCCGAGTTCTTTCCCCTTCGGCCATTGTTTTTGTGATAATGAAGGAACACCTTGCACTTGATGGTACTGGTGTAGTCCGTCACAAAGAAGGAAAGGAGCACCATTTCACCGCCGCGAAGTTCCTTGGTTTCCGCCGAAACCACCTCACCGGCGATGATAATTTTGTTTCCTTCCTCGTTCAGGTCCACCATGTCAATCGGTTCACCCACAATGGGCCTGCCCAGAATGACGTTCGGCTTTTTGACTTCCTTTTCCTGGGACGCCCTGATTTTCTGATCCAGGATCAGCTGCTTCAGTGCCTCCTCCTCTTCATGCTTTCTGCGCTCCCGGATTTCCTCAATCTGCTCCGTCCGCAGTTTAACCGCCTGACAGGTGACGTGAATCTCACAGCCGAACACATCCCTGGCCAATGTTGTAATGTACCGGTCCACCTGCTGCTCAATAACATACCTTGGCGCAAGATCATTTTCAAACAGCAGACTCAGTACATCCCCGTTGAATTCAAAACGGGCATCCTTAAAAAACGGGATGCAGGACTGGTAATGCCGCTGGAGACAGCGAAGAATAAACGGCTTATACTTTTCGGGATCGGAAAGAAAATCCTGTGCCAGAGCCGGTGAACGGATATACAGAGATACCTTGATCGGATCAAACCTGCGCCGCATGGCACTGCGGACAGCTCTGAACGGTTTTTCATCGATCAGTATATCGGATACCAGATAGATTCCAATGGCAGATCCCGTCATGTTCGTCACCACGCGTTCAAGGCTGAGATGACCCTTCAGTTCAGGAATCGCCTCGTCAATAATCTGTTCCCAGGAGATCATTCCATTCCTCCCGATTCATTCAGCATTTTCCGTATCTCCTCAACCAGAATCCCGCCCAGATCACCGGTTACCTTTCTGGGTGCCTGTCCTTTTCGGATCAGAAGGCCGGTTCCGTTCCCGCCGCCGCAGATTCCGATATCCGCCTCCCGTGCCTCTCCCGGACCGTTTACCACACAGCCCATGACAGCCACTTTCAGAGGACGGCTGACATCCGCCAGCGTTTCCTGAACCTGCTGCATGATTCCGGCCACATCGATGCAGGTTCTGCCACAGGTGGGGCAGCTGACAAACTCGGCCGCGTCATTCCTCAGTCCGATATCCCGCAGAATTTCAATTCCGGCCGGCGGTTCAAGCGCCGGATCGCCCGTGAGACTGACCCGGATGGTATCTCCGATTCCCTCAAGCAGCAGCGTTCCGATTCCGATCGCACTCTTGATTTTTCCCTGTTCGGGCAGCCCCGCCTCCGTCACACCCACATGCAGCGGGTAATCACACCGCTCGCTGGCGATCCGGTAAGCAGCTACCGTATCCCGTACATTGCTGGCTTTCATGGACAGGACCAGATCATAAAAACCACAGTCTTCCAGCATCCGGGCATGGCGCAGTGCGCTTTCCACCATTCCCTCCGGCGTCGGTCCGCCGTACCGGTTCAGAATGTCCTGTTCAACAGACCCGGAATTGACGCCGATCCGCACCGGAATATGATGCATTTTGACACAGTCTGCAAGACGCCGCACCTTTTCCTCGCCGCCGATGTTTCCCGGATTGATTCGAAGTTTCTGAATGCCGTTTTCGACTGCCGCAATCGCCAGTGTGTGATCAAAATGAATATCTGCCACCAGCGGTACCGGGCTGTTCGCGGCAAGCTCCCGCACCGCCTCTGCACATGCCCGGTTGTAAACGGAAATCCGTACAATATCCGCACCGGCAACGGCCAGCGTACGAATCTGAGAAAGGGTTGCCTCCACATCTGCCGTATCCG
This sequence comes from Clostridia bacterium, assembly GCA_017460325.1. Classification (GTDB taxonomy): domain Bacteria; phylum Bacillota; class Clostridia; order Christensenellales; family Aristaeellaceae; genus Ventricola. The sequence continues at coordinate 2,873 of JAFUBF010000352.1, forward strand.
TGTTGGTCATTGACTGAACGCTGACCGGAGCACCCCCGCCGACCGGCACATTTCCAACCATTACCTGTCTCGTTCTTTTCATTTTCCCGTCCTCCGATCCATTTCTCAATTCACTTTCGCATCCGACTAAAGAAGCGTTCC
>JAFUBF010000353.1 GCA_017460325.1 Clostridia bacterium
AGCCAATTGATCTGGCGGACAGAAAGTGTTGACAGATTGTTGAAGATGCTCATCTGCTTCTGCTTTGTCTGGTGAGAGTTCATAGGTAGATCTACCCTAATTATTATGATATTTATTATATCATAAAAAAGAAGATTTGTCAACACTTTTTTGAAAATTTACCTTTTGACCGTAGCATCATATAATTACATCCTGAACAGATGAACTGAAAATGCATGGAATAATCAGTTCAGGGTATTGTTTCCATCTCCCATGATTGTGCCTTCAGATGCTGTGGATTCCAGATCTTTTGAATCAGATTTTCCCTCCGAATAAAACATAATCAGTTAATGGGGGAGACAGCCCGATATCGTATCTGTTGGACAAAAATGAGTAGCTGAACCGTTTGTAGATATAACGGGGTTCGGAAGTTATCGCGTTCATCTTCAGATCGTTTCCGGGTTATCGTTGTGTTATGTTGGTTAGTGAGGTCTTATATGGATAAGGATTCTTTTGAGTTCGTGATCTACATGATCCATGCCTGTGCGAATAAGTGGGGTTCATCTCCCTCTGAGGTGTATCAGAAAATGAAAAAAGCAAACTGTATTCAGGACTACCTTGTTCCGTGTTATGATGTTCTTCATACACAATCCAGCAGCTATGTGGTTGAGGATATTCAGCAGTTTCTGCAGAGAAGAGGAGTTCCTGTATGATCGTTTATCATGGTTCATCCGAAATCATCCCCTTGCCTGATACGTTTCATTCCAATCACGCACTCGACTTTGGTAAAGGTTTCTATGTAACCAGTGTTCGTGAACAGGCTGTACGCTGGGCACGTCGGAAGGCAAATCTGTACGGGAAAAAGGCAATTGTTAATCAATATCAGATGTCCGATGACTTTTCCGGTTTTCGAATCAAACGCTTTCCGGACGATCTGATGGAATGGATCGATTTTGTCTGTGACTGCCGAGACGAAAAACCCGTTTATCAGGCTTACGATCTCATCATAGGCAAGGTTGCGAATGATAAAGTCTTCAGAGTGGTGGATTTGTACCATTCCGGCATCTGGGACAAGAAACGTGCACTGCACGAAATCAAAGTTTATCCAAACTATGATCAAATTGCTTTTATCAACCAGAGCGCCATTGACAAACTACTGCGATACGAACTCCACTGGGAGGTGTGAACCTTGGACGACCTGATTTTGGAAAGAATCTATCAGGAAAAACTGGAGGAGCGCCTGATTCTCTGTCTGTCAGAAAAATACGGCCTGACACTTGAGCAGGCTATGGAAATGTATTATCACAGTAAACTTGCAGAGAAGATCCATTCCGGTATGGAGGGCATTCAATATCTGGATCATAAAGTTCTGGCCCAGATACTGTTTGAGACGGAACCAGAGTTGTTTGAGTTCAGGTCTTAAGATCAGTGCCCGCGCGTTCCTTGTCGACATTCCCCAACTGAACTGTTCGGACTTTCCGAACAGTTGTTCCCTGACCGCCTTCCCAATATTTCAATAGGAGGAGGAACGCCACGGCGTCACCTCCTCCCCTATTTTCTCCCTACGTATTGTTCATTGAAGATCCCTGTTTTTCGTGTTTGGCAGACAGATAAGAAAAATCACTCTTATGCACAGTCCGCCGAACGATTTCTGTCGATCATCTCCAAACAGACCTGACCGGATTTCTCAGGAATGACGACGTTTAGCCAAGACAGGTTTCAGCAGATATATGACGACCACCAATACGGCAATCGACAGAAAAATGGCACTGATCGGGCTGGTCAGGAACGGAAGGAAACTTCCTTTTGTACGGATCATTCCACGACGATAGTTCACCTCAGCAAGTGGTCCGAGAATAAAGCCCAAAATGAATAGCGTTGAAGGAATGTCGAACTTCTTAAACGCATATCCCAGCGCCCCGAAAATCAGGCATGCGATAACCTGACTCATATTGTTCTTGAGCGCGTAGGCACCAATCGTGCACAGCACGAACACACAGGGAAGCAGAATGTATTTGGGAATGCTGAGCAGCTTTACAAATACCCGCAGGCCAAAGAACTCCATAAAAAGCATGATACACGATGCAATCAGCATCGCCGCAAAGATGCCATACACAATATCCGCCTGATTCTGAAAGAGCAAAGGCCCTGGGGTAAGCCCATGAAGGGTTAATGCACCGAGCAACATCGCCGTGGTGGTATCCCCAGGGATACCAAGGGTTAACAACGGCACCATGGCACCACCAATAGTCGCATTGTTGGCAGTTTCGGAAGCCACTACACCATCGATCCTTCCTGTACCGAATTCTTCCGGATGCTTGTCATAGTTCTTGGCAACCGTATAAGCCAGCACATTGCTGGTTCCCCCGCCGATCCCGGGAAGAATTCCAATTCCCATTCCGATCAGTGCCGAACGCAGGGCATTCCATCCCTGACTCCAAAACTCCTTCAGGCTGAATCCAAAGCCCCGGATTCCTTTCATATTGGGCTGTGTTAGCTCTTCTTCCTCGTGACGACTTGTTTCGGCTGCACTGATAATTTCCCGAACGCGAACAGTCCAACCATGACAGCCAACATATCAAAGCCGCTTTTCAGGCCGGTTTGACCGAAGGTAAACCTGGCGGTTCCTTCAATCGCATCCGTTCCAATCGTGGAAAAAACAAACCCCAACACACCTGCCATGACACCCTTTACCATGTTGCCACTGGACAGCGTTGCAATCATGGTCAGTGAGAAAATCGCAATGGAAAAGAATTCGAAATTTCCAAAGTTAACTGCCATTCTTGCGATCTCAGGCGCAATAAACATAAGCAGCAGTGTGGAAAAAATCGTTCCCAGAAAACTGAAAACCACTCCGATTCCGAGTGCTTTAGCTGCCTGCCCCTTTCGAACCATGGGATGACCGTCGAAACAGGTAGCAACACTGGAGGGCGTTCCAGGAATACGCAACAAAATTGCGGAAATCAAACCTCCTGAAATTGCTCCGATGAAAAGTGACATCAGTAGCGTCATCGCATCACCTGACGCCATCGCATAGGTAACGGGCAGGAACAGCGCAATCGCCATCGTTGCCGAAAGGCCCGGAAGTGCACCGAATACAATACCAACAGCTACGCCAATGAACATCAGGAAGATTCCCATTGGTGTCAACACTTTTGCGAAACCATTCCCAATTAATTGTATGACCGACATTTTTATCACCTCGTATGTATGCTATTGCAGTCCTATAGATTTCATCGCCAACGTCCTTCTTCAGAATCCCATCAGGCTTTCAATCATTCCCCGTGGAAGCAATTGCTGCAAACCAATGCGGAACGCCACACAGGTCAGCACTGTACAACCAACTGACATTCCGGCAAACAGCAGAGGTTTCCGCTTCTCCACAGGTGCAAGAACCAGCATCTGGAAAAACAGATAAAGTGCAGTAGACAGGCAAAATCCCAGCGGTTGCATCAGTGTAATATAGGCAATAATCACAACGAAGGTCAGCACCACTGCAGCCAGATCGGTCTTCTCGATTTTTTCCCCGCTTTCTTCCGAATCTGTCTTTTTGACATCCCGAATTCCCTTCGCAATCAGAAAAACGGACAGCACAGCCAACGCAATGCCCAACAGCCAGGGAATGATCCGAGCGTTCGCGTACTCAGGCGTCAGCTTTGGGCGAGTCTTGATCTGCTGCGTATAAAACAGATAAAGCACGCTGACAACCAGCGTAATGCCCCCCAGGGCAACATCCCGGTACTTCTTCATTTTCATGCGACGATCCTCCTTTGTTAACGGACGCCCTGCTCTTCAGCACTGATAGCAGGGCAGTTCTCTCCCGTTCCATTGTGACTATCTTACAACGAAGCAGCGCTAATTTTCCGGAAACAAAGCGGAGATCAGAATATCCTTTCCCACACCTATGGTATAATGATCCTTGGAACGGGGGGAATTAGATGAAAACAGATACCGCGAAGTTCTTACGGAATTTACTTCTGACGGCGGCAATTATCGCAACCGGAGTGGGTGTTTCTCTGATTCTGGCCCGTGTAAATAATGATAATAACCCCTTTTCCATGGCCGTTTTTCTGTTGGTCGTAGCTCTGATCGCGCGCGTAACCGACGGATATTTCTGGGGAATCCTTGCCTCCATCCTGGGAACATTTTGCGTCAACTATATTTTTACTTATCCCTTCTGGTCATTTGATATTTCCTATCCCGGATATCCGCTAACAATGATCACCATGTTGATCGTTTCACTCCTGATCAGTGCTCTGACCACACAGGTCAAACAGCAGGAAAAAATCAAACTGGAAATGGAGCAGGAGAAGATACGCGCCAATCTGCTGCGCGCCATCGCACATGATATTCGTACGCCATTGGCTTCCATTCTGGGCGCGAGTTCCGCTCTCCATGAGCAGAAACTACCCTGGGATGACCAGAAAAAGCTCATTCTCGGAATTCATCAGGACGCGCAATGATTGGTACGGGTCACTGAAAATCTGCTTTCCGTTACACGGGTCAGCAGTGGTCATCTGTCTCTGAAAAAAAGGGACGAAGTGCTGGAGGAAATCATTGGCAGCGCAGTAATCAAATATCATAAGACACCAGGTTCCCTGCCTGTTCATGTGGACATTTCAGATCAGATTCTGATCGTTTCTGCCGATGCCGTGCTGCTCGAGCAGGTATTACTCAATCTGTTTGACAATGTGAGTTCACACGGAGAACACGCTACAAAAATCTGGCTTCATATCAGAGTGGAAAAAGAAAATGTGATCCTCTCTGTCGAAGATGACGGAGTTGGCATCCCCTCTGCTCTTTTCGATCAGGTTCTGGATGGTACGGTCCATCTTATCCGGAAGCAGGCTGACAGTAGCCGCAACATGGGAATCGGATTATCCGTCTGCCGCACCATCATAATGAGTCACGGTGGCAACCTTCAGATTAAAAAAAGCCCCCACGGGGGAGCAGCAATCGAATTTAATCTTCCCTGTAAGGAGGATCTGCCATGAAAGGCGATATACGGAATAAGGTTCTGGTAATTGAAGACGATCCCGGGATCAGCAATTTCCTGAAGGCGACGCTCAGCGCTGCGGGATACGTGCCAATACTCGCCTCACAGGGAAACATCGCATTAAGTATCATATCGTCACAGTGCCCGGACTGTATCCTTCTTGATCTGGGTCTTCCGGATATGGATGGTATGGAAATCATCGACCGCATCCGAACCTGGACACAAACTCCGGTCGTAGTGATTTCTGCCCGGAGTACGGAAGAAGATAAGGCAAATACGCTCGACCGTGGCGCAGATGATTACATTACCAAACCATTCGGTGCAATTGAACTTCTAGCCCGAATCCGCACAGCAATACGTCATACCCTCACCATGGCAGAAAACAGCCAGGTCGGCATTACCGGCACTTATCAGGTAGACGATCTTGTAATCGACTACCGAAAAATGCGTGTTTATCTGAAAGGAGAAGATGTTCATCTAACTCCGAACGAATTTAGAATAGTAGCGCTACTGGGAAAACACGCCGGACGTGTTATGACGTACAAGGCCATGTTACGCGAACTGTGGGGACCATCCGCCAGTATGGATAACAAAATTCTACGGGTACATATGGCCAGCATCCGAAGAAAGATTGAACAAGATCCGGCGGAACCGAGGTATATTATTACGGAAGTAGGTGTTGGATACCGTTTACGAGATGATGATTCGACATAAAGCCTGACATAATCTCCGAAACAGCATACTTTCCTGCTCTTCATTCCATCCCTCGTTCAGAAGATTCCGGTATATTTTCGGATTCCTGTCCTCATCGTACACACGGAACAACAAGATAGGGCATTGCTCCACCTGATGGCATGGGCAGCCAGTCGTTGATTCATGCCATATAACTCGTACTGTTCGTTATTTCTGTCATCTGATTCCACTGTGTCATGGGATAGGCGTCGTGCCATAAATTGATCCATGTTTCTTGCCGTGCCCCGCCATACAGGGGAGGTAAGGATGTGAATAGTAACCTAGGAAGCACAAAATTTGGCCCGGAGGCGTTAATCTTCTTGACTTCCTGAGCTCGTAATGATATCCTGTGGTTAAGTTAGGTGGATTGTACTCACATGGCTGGAATGGGCTTCTGAAAGGAGGCATTTTGGGATGGCTGAGGAACACAGAACTGATTACCATGCTGGTCTTGTAGCAGCGTTGAAAACAAAATATGATGACCAGTATGATTTCATGGAGACGATCAAGGAGATGATCCTTGGTGAAAAACCTCCCAGGTTGGATGCTGTTGTGCTGAAGAAGGATCCTGATCAACACCTCACTGATGAGATCGGCTGTTTCTTTCTTGAGCATAATGTGTTTGAGTTCAAGGGGTATGGGGACGGAATAAACATAAACGACATTTTCAAAGTACAGGGCTACGCGCTTTTCTACATGACCATCGATAAGAAAGTCAATGAGGTGCCGCTGGAAACAGTAACAGTTTCGGTTCTGCAATACAGATTTCCAAGAGAAGTCCTTAAGGAACTCGAAGTAAAGGGGTGCCTGGTAAAAGAGAGAAGCAAGAGCGTTTTTGAAATCTCAGGAGGTCCGGTTATTTTTCCGCTCCAGATTATTGATGCAGTCATTCTTGGACAGGAATGGGATGTGCTGAAGGTTCTTGTGCCTGGGGCTACAGAAGAACAGATTGAAAAAATCCAGACAGAATATGAACAGGCAGAGAACGGGCTGCTTAAGCAACACTTGGCCGATGTTCTTAGAACTGCGTTTGAGAGCAATGAGGAAATATTTGGTAAGATGAAGGAGATGGGCAAAATGAGCGAAGCTGTTGAACGGGTCTTCAAGAAGGAAATCGATGAAGCAACAGAGAAGAAAGAGGAGCAGGTTGTTACCGCAATGCTTCAGAATAATGAACCTGCAGATAAGATTATCAAGTACTTTGGGTGGACTCCCGAGAGGGTCATGACTTTTGCTAAAAAGATTGGCATTACCACTCTTACGCTGTAAGCATTAGTACACCGGATTCAAGTGCCCTCCAATCCCCATCCCACCTACGGGGTGGTGGTGCGGAGGACTTCTCTTTGTTTATAGGTAGAATGAGTAGAGAACATAGAAGATCCGATGGACAAGGTGCTGAGATGACCATACATGAACGTCTTCTATCCCTGGTGAAAGCCTTCATTAATGATATTCCATGAACTTCACTAAAGATATTCCTTTTCACGACCAAATACATTGACATTTGGGATTTTTTTATGTGCTCAGAGAAGAACTTTAATGAAGATGCTCAACAGGACGAATCAGATACTCCTCGGCAGCAGGTACAGCATCCATCATGCTGGTTATACACCTTGCGTCACTGGTATGAGTTTTCTGTATTCCGTACTTCTCCCGCCGGTATTTGGTGATGTACCCGTGAATTTCCAGAACAGGAATATTAATGACGCTTTCTGTCAACTTCTTGCAGTTCTCCTGGAGAGTGGACCGATTTCCCGATTCCAGCCTTTTTTGTCGACGACGAAAAGGTGTTGAAATCAACTATCAACAAATACTTCAAGTACGGGTATCACAGAGTTTTCCTTGATGAGTACCATATCGACGAGAAGATCGATAATCTTATCAGTCTGGCCATTAAGTATCGAAGAGTTAAGTCCCCCTGGAAATTACCGATATATTATGTGCGTGACCCGAAGAAAGGCCAGGTACGATTTCAACCCAAGACATCGTTGAGCAGAGTCTATGCTTCGGTAATTAAGTCGGCCATTCACTTTGGAAACATTGATGAATCCATCGAATACATCAGGCACATCGATCCACAAGATGTAGAAACCCCAGGGTATCTTGATGACTTAATCGCATACATCGACTGCCGCAGAGAAATGATTTTTGCTACGCATTGAGAAAGATGGCCTTAAGAATTCCAGCAATTCATCTGAGTTGTGCAATGAACTTTTTATCAGTGAGCGGCAGAAGGTAGATGACCGAATGCACTGGGGAGAAGACGGCAGCGCTGCATTGGCATCCCTCACAGCTGTCTTTGTAAATCGTGTACACAATCTTTGGTTCAGCAGACACAAAGTCACGTTTTAAATGTACTATGCAGAGCCAACAAAGATATACCGCTTACCTAAAAGGAATATTACCTAACCACCCTATCCATGGGGCCCGTCCGAATAAGATAGGTCCCATTCAAAATAACGATTTTTCTGTACAGCTTGATCCTATTCACCTTGATTCGGAACGGAATCCTGCGCTCTCCATCGATTATATGGTAGTTTCTTTGGCCATTCACTCTTCTCCGTTCAATGTGTAATCCAGGATAACAACATCCTGGGTCCATTCTCCAAGTGGCTTTCCATTGATAAGGTGCTGATTCACAAGTGCTTCCGCGTCTTTATAGATAACCGCATTGTTCCCGCCCCATTCGGCAATATCTTTGCCGTTGTCATTTTTTTCAGAATCAAGGATGGTAAAACCAGATGCTCCGATTCTGAAAACAATGTCCGTTCCTTTTCTGATTTTTTCGATCAGTTCTTCTTTCGTCATGATCATTTACCCCCGGAATAATGATGTCATTCTTTACAAAAGCGCATCAGCAATGAGACCATCCGGAGAGAAAACTGGTGCCACGTCTGCCCTCATTAGGTGATGTTTTCCGAACTGTCCCACGCTTTCACCCCGCGCATTGTATCAGTTATCGGACAAACCGAATCACCTGTCCCTTCGCGTCAACGGTTGCCTCAATACCAAACGGGATAATACATCTTGGCGTTGCATGTCCGATGTTGACATTGAAAAGGATCGGCAATGCGGGATTATCTATGACGGATACCAGCAGGGATTTATACGCTTCGGCATATACTTCATCCATTGGCTTCCCAATCAGCACGCCGGATACAACTCCGAATACCCCGTATTCCTTCAGTGCGACAAGCATTTTTTCATATCTGTCCGGGTCAGGCTTTTCCTCACTTGTTTCAAGAAGCAGTATTCTCCCCTTCCAGTCATCCAGGGAGGGAAACAGCCCGTATCTTCTGCACAATTTAACGCTGTCCTCATAGCGTCCGTTATCAAACACGTCATACATGGAGTCGATGCAGCCCCCAAGGATCTTTCCGGAAAAGCAGGACGGTCCCTGGAGCAGTTCAAAGCCTCTGTTTTCATGTTCAGTTCTCGGCACACCAATCTGACTTTCGTCAAATGCGGTTCTTTCCTCGTACCAGACAGGACTTGGACGGATTTCCCTTATGGTTCCGGTGATAATCAGTTCCTCAAAATACTGCCTGCTGTAAGGGAGCATCTCTGAATCGAGTTCGCAGAGATCGGCGAGGAAGGACTGTCCGTAAAAGGTATTCACCCCAAGCCTGTGAAGCATGAAATGATTTATCGTCGTATCCGAAAAGCCAAGGAAGATTTTGTCGTTCACAACCTTTTTCAGCCGGTCCTCTTCAAAAAGAAACGGCAACAGGCGATACGTATCATCTCCGCCCATGGCACACAGGATCATATCCACTTCCGGGTCTGCATATGCCTCTATCAGATCAGACGCCCGATCTTCCGGATGCTCCCTGATATAATCCAGACCTTTCAGCGCATGGGATGCAAAACTCACCTCAAGGCCCATGGATTTCAGGCGCTCCACTCCTATCCTCAGTTCATGTGCGACACAAGCCTCTCCGATTGTCCCGCTGGATAAACTGACTATTTCTACCGTCTTTCCCACTGCTTTCCACCTCTGTCTGCTCACAGTGTCTCGGCATCCCGGCGGATCACCGAGACATGCGTGATCCCGTTTGCCTCATCGGGATACTCTTTTTCAAAATGCATGCCGATTGCCTCCGCCGTGCCGATGGATGCTGCATTCGTATACTTGCAGTATGAATACAGCGCCGGATAGTCTGTATTCCGAAACGCCCAGTCTCTGACAGCCGCGGCGGCTTCCTTTGCATACCCTTTCCGTTGGCAGTCGCTCCGAATGTGGTATCCGATTTCCGGCAACATCCCCCCCCCTCAATATCCTGAAGTGTCAGGCCGCAATCCCCGATCATTTCACCGGTCTCTTTCAGGCACACCGCCCACAGACCGAAACCGTCCTTCCTGTACCGATTCATATTCCGCTTGATCCATTCCCTGACTCTTTTTTCATCAAACGAATAGGGGTAGTGCTGCATGATATTCGGATCCCCCAGAACCGCATATAACGCATCGAAATCCTCCATGTTCATTTTCCGAAGGAACAGCCTCTCCGTTTCCAGAATCACGCTCCCGGGCCCATCCGCATCGGGTGTTCTGAAAGTCAGAACCGTTTCATGTTCGTTCATACGATGCACATCCGGCCTGTATGAGGCAGTCACAGATGTCCATAACTTTCTGGCAGCACCATTCTTCTCGTTGTACTTGATTTCCCACTTTCCCGGATGCTGTTCCAGAATCTGTTTCGCCGCACGAAGTGCAAAATGGTTCCTGCGGAATGACGGGAATATGGTAAACTCCGCCATGATATAATCCGGGTTCTGACCAATGTTTGAGTACGGGCACAGCATGGCAAATCCCACCAGCGTATCATCATTGCAAATGAAATACGCTTTCCTCTTCGGATCTGTGAAATACTCTTCAAAATGACCGTAATGATAGTTTCCCTTTTCATCCATGGGGTCATCATAGAAATTGGTCATCTCGTACAGGTATTTCTGATTGACATTGAAGAGCAGTTCTCTGTCTTTTTCCTCAGCCCTCTGTAATCTGATCATCATTCATCTCCATTATCCGCCGGTACACGCGCCGTCCGTTTCAACGAAAAACGGATGGCGTTTCATTTTCAGTCGCAGCCGGCACCCACTCCCAGGGGCACTGTTATCCACCCGGATCATCCATTGAACGCTGCACTCTCCAGATACTGTTTTGCCTCATCCCTTGATCGGAAAATATGGATCTCCTTCCCCACTCCGTACTGTTCAAGAAGCCGGTATATCTGCGGCAGCTTTGTCCCGGGGAAGTCGATGATCCACTGTCTGAATGCCTCATCCAATTTTTCCTCCACCCAGGGAATTTCTTCCCTCTGCACTCCGACCCGGTCTCTCGCCCCCGCGAGGCAAACCTCAAGCGGATAATCCAGCAGGAAAACCGTATCACACCTGCGCATTCGCATCTCCATCGTTCTGCTGTAATTCCCGTCGATAATCCATCTGTCGGTTTTCAGAATTTCCCTGAGCTTTTCATCGAATGCATCCGCAGTTATCGTTGTCCTGTCCGGCAGATGCCAGATTCGGTCAAGATAATACAGCGGAAGTCCCGTCCTGTCTCTGAGCCCTCTTGCAAACGTGCTTTTTCCCGCCCCGGGACAACCAATCACAATCACCCGATTCATAGCTCACACACCATGATGTATTCCTCATCATTTTCAGCGACGGTCCTGAATCCGACATTCCTGTAAAGATTCACCGCAGCGTTCGCTTTCTGCACCGCCAGTGACACTTTCCTGTATCCCTGACCTTTCATCCAGCACAGCATTTTACACATCATCTGCGTCCCAATCCCATGACCGCAGTATTCCCTGTACAGCGATATGGCAAATGACGGGGTTTCCTCATCTACATGCCCGTAATCATCCATGATCCTTGTCCATACTGCGCCGATTACTCTGCATTCTCCTCCGCCACGAGGCAGTTATCCGCTTTCCCCGTTCCGAAGTGCTCATAGTACACTTTCAGTTCCGGCTGCTCTATGATTTCCCTGGCAGGCGGCTCCATGCCCTCCGGGACAAAGATTGCCTCATACAGAAAAACCCTGAGCAGCTCTGTTTCGTCTTTTCGTAACGGTCGGATGATCACAGCTCTTTCACCTCATCTTCCGGATATACGTCTCGATCCGGTTTTCTCCTTCGCAGGATTGTGTCTGAAAGTATCTGGTCTTTTTTTCGCGCCCGGTTCCATCTTTCTCATCACAAAGGAAGCCCTTCCCGGCAAACGCCCGTTACGCATCTTTTCAGTTCGTCGGCGCCAGCCTTCGCATCGGGACGAATCCGATTACGCACGCATGCTGCCGTTTCAGCGTCTGCAGAAATCCCGGATTCCCTCTTCCAGCAGTCTGAATACCCTGGCAACAAGATACCCATCCGCGACCGCGTGGTTAAGCCGGACACTGACCGGCATCATCAGGCGATCCCCTTCCCTCCGGTATCTGCCCCAGTTCACGATGGGCATGAAATAGAGGTTTCCATCCGGCAGCTCGATATGCAGGGCATCATAGGACACCCAGGGAATATAGGACGCATCAAACCAGTTCGGATGATTCGCCGCATCAAGGGCGTATTCCCCTGCCTGTTTTGCCTTTTCAACATCTGCCCGGGCATTCCGGTAAAACAGCTCATAATCGTCTGTGTACGTTGTATACACCGGCGTGCAGGTCTCCGTGTCCTCATGAAACACATACTGAGTGGGATTGATCCGGTCATAGCAGATCAGCTCATGGCTTTCCTGTATCCAGCCCATTTTGTAATCATCCCTGGAATTCAGCACGCCGGACAGGATGTAAAGGAAATTGAGATAGAACTTCGTCCCGGTTTTCTCTGACCAGGCCGCCAGTTCCGTCACATCCACTCTGGCTGTCATGGACGTGGAACATCTGCAATCCTCGGAGAAATGGCGGAACACGCCTTTCCGGTAATACTCATCCCGATTGATCACCCTGTAATTCACGTTCAACCTCCTGTCATCACCTGAAAATCACATTGGCCATGGGCCATGTTGTATTCGTCACAGATTGCCCTTGCTCAGTTCTTTTCCCTGAGGGCCTCCAGTGCTGCTTCTCTTGCGTGAATCAGCGCCGTGTCAAAGACCGGCAGATCCACATCACTTTCCCCGACCAGAAGCCCCAGCTCCGTGCAGCCGAGAATAACCCCCTGCGCACCGCGACTTTGAAGCTGATGGATCGCCCTAAGAAGTGCTTCCTTGGACGCCTCGCGTACAATTCCCATACACAGCTCATCAAATATGATGTCATTGACTCTCCGGATCTCCTCCTCCCCGGGCACCAGTACCTGAATCCCGTTATCGGTCAGCACGTCCCGGTAGAACGCCTGCGTCATCGTATAGCAGGTTCCGAGCAGACCTACCACCGTGATCCCGGCCTCACGCAGTTTTCCGGCTGTCACATCGGCGATGTGCAGAAGCGGAACGGATACACTTTCCCTTACCTCCCGGGCCACTTTATGCATGGTGTTCGTGCAGATGACAATGAAATCTGCGCCGGCGATTTCAAGGCGCTTTGCCGCATCCGAAAGGATACGGGCGCTCTCCTCCCAGTCCCCCTTTGACTGGCATCTTTCGATCTCATCAAACTCCACGCTGTACAGCAGTATCTTTGCAGAATGAAGCCCGCCGAGTTGCTGCCTGACCGTCTCATTGATCACCTGATAATAGGTGACGGTGCTTTCCCAGCTCATTCCGCCGATCAGTCCAATGGTTTTCATTTCCGTCGTTCCTTTCGCTTTTCAGATCAGGCCATTTCCCGGTATTCCGCCAGTGTTCGGACCTCGCATCCCTTGCCTGCATAGTAAGCGAGCATCTCGGGGATCTTCTTCAGATCATAGCTGGTCACGCAGTCAGATATGACATAAACCGTGTATCCCGCTTTCGTCATGTTGAAGCAGGTGGATTTCACACAACCGGTGGCATCTGCACCAATGATGTAAAACTCATCGATACCGTTGTTCCGGATAAAACCCGCAAACGCCTCACTCGTCAGGGCATTGGCCTTTGTCTTGACGTAGATATGGTCCGATACCACTTTCAGCTCCGGCATGAGTTCCTCACCCCTGGAACCGGGCTTAAAAGTGCGCGTTCCCTCTGACAGATTGTTGTGTCGGATGTAAACGACGGCCATACCACGCGTCACCGCCCAGTCGATGGCGGCATTAAGATTGTCCATGATTTCCCGTGCGTGCCTTGTAATGTCATTCTGAATGTCAATCACGACCAGTGCTTTATTGCCCATGTTCCTCGCCCCCCTTAATATTGCCTTTGCTTTCAGCCCGACTGATAGGAGACATTCTCCGGCTGACCGGTGCAAGGCACCGGACCCTCGTCCTAATTATTCCTTTGGCTTTCGGCACCGTATGACTGACAGGAAGACAGGATTTGGCAAACCGGTGCAGAGCACCGGGCCCACTCCCTTATTATTCCTTTGGCTTTCGGCGCCGTATGACTGACAGGAAGACTGGATTTGGCAAACCGGCGCAGAGCACCGGGCCCACTCCCTTGTCCGTCCTGTTCGCTCAAATCGCGCAAGTCCTGACAAAATACCGGCTGAACGCCTCCACTTTGGCCAGGATCTCCTCCGTTTTCTCCGGCTCCCGGTCGCACTGATGGATGAGCGCGGAGATGGGGGTCGTGTAAGCGAAGGCCAGCATCGTCGGATCGTCCCGGCGCACCAGGCCCCTGTCCATCATACCTGCAAAGATGGGCGTGAACATCTCGGTCAGACCGGTCAGAAAGTGCTTAGTCGCCAGTGCCCGTGCGCGGTCATCCCGGAACTGCTCGATGCTCAGCAGCTTGCGGGTCTTCACCACCCGTTCATCATGGACCGTGAAATTTACCATCTGCATCGTCATCGTCACCAGTCCCTCCCAGGAATCCGGCACAGGCGGCAGATGCTCAGGTGAGCCGAAATGCTCGTCATAATAGGCGATCATCTCGTCCAGCAAGGCGTTCCATATGTCCTCTTTTTTGTCAAAATGCTTGTATATGCCGGACTTGACCAGCCCGAGAGAGGCTGTCAGTTCCCGGATATTCGTTCCCGTGTAACCGTTCTGAGAAAACAGATCCAGCGCCGCCACCAGGATTCTTTCTTTCGTATCCTTCGCCATATTAAGCACCTCCTGGTAAAAATCAGTGACCTTTCGTTCACTGATTATAAGGAACGAAAGGTCACATGTCAAGATTTGTTTTTTTCTTGCACAGGGAGTATCCATACACTCCGGCCTTACATGGATTTATAGGGATTCCGGTCCAGGCGTTTCTCATAATCCTCAACCGGAAGCGGTTTGTCGTAGTAGAATCCCTGGGCGATGTTACAGGAATTGTCGCGGAGGATTTTTACCTGCTCCTTCGTTTCGACACCTTCCGCAATACACTCAAGTCCCAGCTCTCTGGCCATGGCGATAACATATTTGAACAGAATACTGTTTCTGTCCGTTTCATCCGCATCCTCATTCGGAAGGAAGCTCTTGTCCACTTTGAGCACATTCCAGGGAATATCCTTGAGGAGACGCAGGGAGGAATAGCCAATACCAAAGTCGTCCACGGAAGTGGATATTCCCTCATACTGCAGATGATTCACCATCTGTTTGAGATCCCGGAACTCAACATCCGTCGTGGTCTCCGTCAGTTCAATTTCAAGATACTTGTGCGGGACATGATACCGGTCAATAATCCCCACAATATGATCAAACAGATCTGCGTCGATCATGTGTTTCCGGGAGAAGTTGACCGAAACCCGGACCACCTTCTTCCCCTCATCCAGCCAGCGCCGGATATCACGGCAGACATGTTCCAGCATGTAAAAGTCCAGTTTACAGATGTCCAGATTCCGTTCAAGCACAGGAATAAACTCTGCGGGCGAAATGATCTTTCCCTCATGATACCACCTGCACAGCGCCTCGGCTCCCGTCATTTCATTCCCGAAGACATCGATCTTCGGCTGATAATACACCAGGAACTCCTCATTCTGCATCGCCCTGGGGAATGCCTGCTGGACGGCGAGAATCTTCTCCTTCTCGTAAATCAGGGCATCCGTACTGTAAACGATCGTCTCTTTTCCGTCATTCCGTGCACTTTCGTAAGCCGAAATGATGTTATCCATGATCTCGTCCGGTGATTTTATCTCGCCGTTATCCGGAATGAGATACAGGCCGGCCACCGCGGAAATCACGACCCGGTCGCCCTTGTTCTGGTCATAGACAACCGGCACCCCTCTCAGCACATATTCCACTGCGCCCATGCTGCTGCGATCGCACAGGAAGACGAAATTGTCACCACCGAGCCTGCAGACAAATCCGCCATCCCCGATTTTTTCCTCCAGCAGCGAGATATAGTTGCGCATCAGGATGTTGCCGGAAACCCGGCCGATGTCCCGGTTGATTCTGGACAGATGGCGGAGATTAAGCCTTCCCGCCCCTTTATTTGCAATCTGTCCGTCCCGGATCATCTGCCCGATATGGCTCATGAAATACCGGATGTTTCGATATCCTTCGTCATCATAGAAGGTGAGTCGCTCCACTTCATCGCTGAGACGTTTCCGGCTCATGAAAGAGACCATCCTGCGCTGGATGCGATGAATCCGGCTGCGTTCCTCCTCGTTGAACGGAGGTTCACCATCTGCCTGAAAAACCTCACAAACGGCTGTCATTCCGGTGGCCGTGACGGTCTGCTCCCTCATAGCAAGATGAGAAGGTGCACCGCTGTCATAGCAGACATACCGCTCCCCTTTTCCCAGTTTCGCATGCTCGGGTGTCTTGTAGAAAGAGGTTACCCCTTTGGAAGCACGCAGCATCTGGGACAGCTCTGTCAGCACCTCATAAATGCGCCGGAGATCAAATTGGCCGGTCACAGTCATCAGGTCCACCAGCTGATCCATCAGCTCAGAATAGCGTAATAGTTGATCCATATACCCTCCGAAGCACTGAAGCACTGTCGTCCATGTGCTGCTCCTCAAGCGCTTAATACCTTAGGCTGTGCAACACATTGACCTGTCAGTCCGTTTTCCCGTATTCCTCAATCACGCAACTGTGTTCTTTTGTTTTTTCGTCATAGCTGATGCCAACCAGGACAATCTTCCCGCCATAGTTTGCTAAAACCCCGGGATAATTCCTGTCCCTGATCTGAGCAATTGCCCCTTCCGCATCCCTGTTCCATTTCAGTTCCACGATCATGGCCGGGAGCGTGGACCTGCGCTTTGGCAAAAACACAACGTCGGCGATCCCATGACCGGTGGGGATTTCCTCTATTTTTGAATATTGATCCACACAGGAAATATATGCCATTTTCACTACATAACGTAAACTCTGTTCATACTTGTACCAGGTTGGTGCATATTCCGATTCGTGAACCTCTGCAATGGCTTTCGCAACGGCCTTGCTGTTCCCACTCAATGTATCCGCCAGGAGCTGGTCTGATTTTCTTACCAACTCGATCAGGCTTTTGTGTTTCGCCTTTCGGAGAATCCTGTCGAATTCGGATCGGACTTCCTCATTAGGGATTCTCACAAGACCTGCTGCTGTATCATCGCCATAGGAATCCGGTTCTTCCTCGTATGTCAGATAGCCCAGATGAGCCAGCAGTGTAAGAACTTCATCCTTGCAGTTAAAGGTCTCCATGTCATTCTGGAAGGACTCTGTATCCACAACCACCCTCTCGCCGGCGATCAGTCTGGCAATGGTATCCTGCAGACCGTCCTGATCCATATCGATAGACGTCATCAGGGTCTCTGCTGCGGATGTCTTCTTCCAGTATGATTTGTACTTTCCTGAACCGGCGGCACACATGACAGAGTACGGATTGTAGATCGAATGCTGATCTCCTGCGGTATATCCATCATACCATTTCTTCATCTGGCTATAATCCAGCGAATTCTCTTCGCAGATTTGTTTTACTTCTTTTTCCGTGAACCCGACATAACCGGCAAATTCCCCCGGCTCAAGAACTGAGTACTCCGTGAAATCTGATATGGCTGATTGCAAACCATCCTTTTTTATGGGCAAAATACCCGTCATGTAGACTGCCGCCACAGCTTCAGGTGTAAAAAACTTGTTTTTAAACCAGCCTCTCAGAAGATTGAAGTACCTATCCTGCGCTTCGTTATCGTCTTTAGCCTCCCGGATCACCGAATCCCATTCATCAATGACAAAAATGATCTGCGTCCCTGTTCTTCTTACCAGTTCCAGCAAACACCCGTTTAAATCCGTAAACCCATCCAGATCAGGGAAAAAGCGGTGCACTTCCTTCAGTAAAGTCGACTGAATGATGGCCGGAACATCACCCAAAGGTATTTTCCCCACCCTTGCATTGGAGATAAAGCCCGTAATATCAAGGCTTATGACATGGTATTTGTTCAGATGGTCTTCAAACGAATGATCCTTCGCGATTTCATATCTCTCAAACAGTCCACGCGAATCGCATGTTCTGTCATAATACGCGCAGAGCATCAGTGCGGCACAGGACTTCCCAAAGCGGCGAGGTCTGCTGACACAGGTAAGTTTCCTTTTTGTTCCTACTGTGTGATTGATGAGCCCAATCAGGCCGGTCTTGTCAACATAACCGGATCGAAGGATTTCGGCAAATCCACCGTTTCCCGGGTTAAGATACGTCCCCACACAGGCCTCCTTCTTCCTCCGAAGCACATGTTACAGACTTCAATGACAACCCGTCTTCTGTCATCTTCACTATCAGAGTCTCCTCGACATGGGATATTATAAAGCCCGGACGATCATTTGTGAACCTGCACCTTTGGAAAAGTACCCATCGAAAAGTCGAAAACGGCGTACCATTCCTTGCCGTTCCAAATCAATGAGACTGAATCGGACGACCCTTATTTTCAGTTGCCCTGTAATTGAGGACACATTCCTGTCTTTTCATTATATCTGTTTTCTGCGCATCTTTAAAGAGTCCCCCTTGTGTTTTTTTGCACACAACCCGGGCTTCCCACATACGGCATCGCTCTGGCATGCCGTTTCATTCCCATGTGAGCCCTTCTTAAGCCGCCCGGGTCGCTCTTTTCCGCCACAGTCCGGAAAGGAAATAGGTGATGCCGATGACGAACGGAACCACACCGGCAAATGCATTTCCGTACCAGAAGCCGAAAATGCCCCAGTTCAGGGTTACGCCCAGGAAGAATGAAAAGCCGATCCGGCAGAAGATGCCATCCAGGAGGGCGACCATCAGGTTCAGGCGGGAATTGCCTGAACCGTTGATCAGGGCAAAACTGGCCGGACGAAGCATGGCACCGGCGTACTGAATCAGGGCAACCGGAATATACACCGACGCCATCTCCATCACCTGAGGATCCATGGTAAACAGGCCGAAGACCCATTCATGATGGAACGCGGTGATCAGGGCAAAGATACTGGCCGGAATGGCGACAATCCAGAGCGCATGTCCGAGGATACGGGGCACCCGCTCCGTTTTCCCCGCGCCCAGGGTCTGGGCAATCATGGCCCCGCCTGCCGCGGAAATCGCCTGCGTAATGACCGAGAGCATATTTTCAAGCTTCCTTGCAATACCCGTTACGGCAACTGCCGTGGTTCCGTAGGAATTGATAAACGAATTGACAAAGAGACTGGAAAAGGTAATGGACGCGGACTGGATCACCATGGGAATGCCCAGGGAAAGCAGGTCCCCCACCACCCGCCGGTAAATGCGAAAGTGCTCCGGTCTGAAATCAAACCCGATTTCCTGTCTGTTTCGGTAAAGAAGGCGGACAGCGCACAGGAAACTGACGCCCTGGCCGATGACCGTGGCCAGAGCCGCCCCTTTCGGTCCCATGTGCAGCGGGCCCACAAACAGAAGGTCCAGCACAATGTTGATCAGGGTCGCAATGGCAATGAAGATAAACGGATGTGTGGAGTCCCCCATGCCGCGAAGCACGGCCGAAACAAGATTGTATCCGTAGATAAAGACCAGACCCCAGATACAGGTCACGCTGTATTCTCTGGTGTACTCCCAGATATCCGCCGGCGTATTCAGCCAGTTGATAATCCCCCGGTAGGTAAAGAGGAACGCGACGGTGAGCAGCACGGCCAGTCCCAGGAGCACCGTAAACATGGTTCCAACCATTTCGCCCACTTTGTCCCGGCGCTTTTCCCCCACGTAACGGGAAATCTGAATCTGACCGGCATTGGAAAAGCCCATGGCAACAAACGTGATCAGGGAGAGGACCTCCCCGCCGATGGATACTGCCGAGAGTCCCTCCGTTCCCACAAACTGGCCGACAATCACCATATCCACCATGTTGTAAACCATCTGAAGGAAGCCGGACAGAAACAGGGGAAGCGCAAAACGCAGCAGTGTCCCCGGTACACTCCCTTTGGTCAGATCACGGATCAGTTCTTTTTTCTCGGACATGGCTGTTCTTTCCTCTCATGCAAATGTGCGGGCATTGCCCGCACACTTTGTCTGTTCCCAGGGCACGTCTCACCGCGTGGTGAAATCTCTGACCGCCTCATCGACAGAGATTCCCTCCAGAGCAACCGCATAAAGCGCCTTGCGCAGCTGCACCACCACATTGTCTTTCAGGTTGATTCCCTCCTCGGAGATGATCCTCGATTCCGGGATCTTCCCAAAGGGTGCATAGACGCTGTCAAAGGAGAGATCCGTTGTCACCGTCGGGAGGCGCTTGATCTGCGCCATTTTGTTGAGTTCCTGTGCACTCATCAGGAAACGCATGAACTCGTTGGTCATGTCCAGATTCGCGCAGTCCCGGTTTACAGAAAACTCCACATTCGGCGTATCGATAAAGTATGCGCCCGTTTCATCTGCCGGAACAGGGATAAAGGAGTAGGTAAAGGGTTTCGCGGTAAAGGTTTCTGACTGAGACTCTCTTTTCTTCGTTCCGGAAACCACATCCCCTGCACAGATCATCATGGGGACATCCCCCTCAAAGAACCGGAGAATCACCTTATTGTAACTGTCTGCTATCTTCCCGCATTCTTCAGGATTCAGGTATCCCTTTTCAATCAGCTCATGCATCCGTTCCAGCGCAGGGCGTGCATATTCGCCGCACCCCGGTTCCATTCGCACAAGCTTCTCCACTGCCCCCTCCTCCTGATAGATGCTCCCGCAGAAAACGGGAAGGCCGAAGGAGATTAAACTGGTCTGAGAGGCCTCCCCCAGGTAACACATCACAGGACTTTGGTATCCTTTTTTCTGAAACTCGCTGCAGACCTGCAGCAGTTCCGGGTAGGTCTCCGGCACCGTCAGTCCTTCCTTTTTGAACAGATCCTCGTTGACCAGCATGCCGTTGGTACTTGAAAACACCGGAAGCATGTCCAGTCTGCCCGCTTCCCTCCTGGAAAGAAGGCCCGGACGGAAGGCCGCAAGTTCCAGGCCCAGCTTTGGATCCGACAGGTCCTCGGCATGCGCCAGGCAGGCCTCATATTGCTCTTTTTCATACATCCAGAAGAAGGTGAAATAAATGTTGGGCGCATCACTGCCCTCAAGGGCTGTGCCGATAATGTTGTTGTAATCATCCAGCTTCACATAGGAGAGAACCACGTTCGGATAAATCCGGTTGAAGCTGTCAAATTCCGCCTCGAGCGCCTCAAAATTGGCGTAAGTACCTGCCACCTTGATTTCACAGCTGGTTTTCGTATCCAGCGCCGGTTTAAATCCTGCTTCCTCCTTCGCCTCCGGCTTTTTGCTGCCGCAGGCACTGCACACGACGCACAGGAGAATCAGCATTCCTGCCAGTAATATCCGTTTCATCCACGATTTCCCTCCTCTTTTATTCTCCGGATCTCCTTGATCACCAGTTTAATATCCACCGGTTTTGCGATATGCCCGTTCATCCCTGCCGCCAGACATTCCGCCACATTCTCCGAGAATGCGTCCGCTGTCATGGCAATAATGGGAATGCGGGCCGCCTCTGAGTCAAGCTGACGGATATGTCGCGCCGCATCCAGTCCGTTCATCTCCGGCATCTGAATGTCCATAAAGATGAGCGCATACTGACCCGGGGCGGCCTCCCGCATCCTGTCAACGCAGATACGGCCGTTTTCCGCCCGCTGCGAGGTGATGCCGAACATTCCCAGCATGGCCGAAATGATTTCCCAGTTGACGTCGTTATCCTCGGCAATCAGAATATGCATTCCCGCGATATCGGAATAGTCATCCTCCGGCTCAATGGACCGTTTTTCCCCGCCCAGCATCTCATTGATCTTGGTATAGAGTTTCGAGCGGAACAGGGGCTTGCTGATAAATCCGTTGGCGCCGGCCGCTTTGGCCTGCTCCTCAATGTCCGACCAGTCATAGGCCGAGATCAGGAGGATCGGCACATTGTCCCCGAGTTCCGAGCGAATCCGGCGGACCGTTTCAATCCCGTCCATATCCGGCATTTTCCAGTCCAGGATGACCACACTGTAGTTCTGCCCGTTTTCCCCGCGGCGCCGGATCATTTCCAGTGCCTGTGCACCGCCGGATGCCTGTTCCGTCCTGGCCCCCAGAGACTGAAGGGTATCTGCCGCCGTCTCAATCAGGATCTCGTCATCATCTGCAATGAGGATATCCATGGGCTCCAGATGCATTTCCTCAATCTGGCGCTCCGCCTGCGGAATATCCAGCACGATGGTGAACGTAGTCCCCTTCCCCGCTTCGCTCTGACACTCAATGGTTCCGTTCATCAGCTCCACCATCTGCTTGGTAATGGCAAGTCCGAGGCCTGTTCCCTGGATGCTGTTTACCCGGCTGTCCGTCTGCCTGGAGAAAGGCTGATACATTTTCTGCATGAATTCCGGCGTCATTCCGATGCCGGTATCCGCCACGATATAGGTCAGGCGAACACATCCGTCATTCGGACTTATGCTCTCCCGCATGTCCACACTGACCTTTCCGCCGGGTTCCGTATACTTGATGGCATTGGAAAGAATGTTGATGTAAATCTGATTCAGCCGCAGCTGATCTGCATACAGGTACTCCTTTTCCATGCGGTTGATCCGGAAACTGAACTCGATATTCTTTTCCTTGATCATGGGCTGGGAGAGATTCACCAGATTCTCCACGGTTTCCACAATGGAAAACGTCACCGGGCTCAGGGTCAGTTTCCCGCTCTCCACCTTTGAAATGTCCAGAATATCATTGATCAGGGTCAGCAGGTGTGAGCTGGCCAGACTGATTTTCCTCAGGTTGTCCCCGACGGCTTCCTGATCCCCAAGGTTCCTCTCCGCCAGTGTCGTCAGTCCGATAATGGCATTCATGGGTGTGCGGATATCGTGAGACATGGTGGACAGGAACTCCGTCTTGGCGCGGTTGGCCGCATCCGCCTTTTGAGCCATCCCCTTCATTTTGCGGTTAAACACCTGCATAAAGGCGAAATCAACGGCAAACAGGAGCAGGAGACCGACGGAGACGACACCGATCAGCAGCCAGTCCACTGTGCTGGTTCTCAGGTCGGATTCCGGAATATACCCAAGCAGGACCCACCCGCCGGTGGATTTGATGGGCGTATGGGAGATGATGCAGCTTCGGTCCCGGGAATCCTTCATGGAAATGCAGCCGGTTTCCCGGGTGACACTGTCAAATAATTCCCTGTACTGTGCTGCATTGCCGGGATTATACGATTTGTAGAACTCAAAGAAACTGAAATTCTTGAATGAGCGTCCCTTGATAATGTAATTTCCTTCGGCGTCGATGATGGATACCTCCGCGTTTTCAAATTCCTCCCGCGGAAAGATCCATTTCTTTTCAACCTCCGAGATGGGAATCAGACGGAAAAGAACCGCCTCTTTGGGCCCTTCCGCTTCCTGAACCGTAATCCGGTTACAGAAGGCAATTACCTGCTCCCCGTTCATCGGATTGGTATAGGCTCTTGAGAGATTGACTTCCTTTCCTACCTCGCTGATCCACGAAAGATCCCCCAGCAGATCCAGCCCTGTATAGGAAACGCTGAAATCCTCCGGTTTTCTGAGGTTCGCCCGGGTCGAAAGACCGGTCAAAGTATCTGCAAAGATCAGATGCGCGGAAACATTTTCGTGCACATGCGAGTGCCGGACAAAATCCGCTGCCTCCTGAAGGGAAAAACCCGCATGATTGATGTAATGCGTCCAGACATCACAGATGCTCTGCTCGCCTTCCAGGTAGTTTTCCGTCACCTGCTCCAGCGTAACGGTTGTACTCTCAAAGTCATTCACGCGAAGATCATATTCCTGCTGACCCTTGACATTTGAATAAACGATGACAAAAGCCAGAATGGCGATCATGATCAGCACGTTTCCGACAATAATCCGGCTCTTTTTCATATCTCAGTCCTCAGTCGTTCCGCTCACTTCTGTCCGGGACCTGCCCCCTGCGCAGCAGGCAGTTACTCCCGGTCTTCTGTTTTTCCCGTCTATTATGCCTGATTTCAGCGTGCAAATCAATCCACTCCACGAAAACATTTTAACCAACCTGAGCGCGATCTTCACCCCCGCCTCGCCCGAGCCGAGTCTGCACACATCCGACATTCAAAAAACTGCTGTCCACTGGCAGCAGTTAAAGCATATCACCTCCATACAAAGGCCGGGACAACCGTAACCTGTCCCGGGTGGCCCGGATGGTCATGCTGTGTCCGGAGCCGCGGAGAACGGACAGGTGTTTCCTTCCTCTGCGATTATGCAGTTGCAAAACACAGCGGTTTATGGCATCATGGGTCCAATCCGAAACGAAAAATCCACGCATCAAAGAAGAAGAGGAGGTTCTCATGTCACAGATCCGTGTAAAAGACAAAAAGACCGGTCATGTCCGGGTTTATGAAATCATCCCGGATTCCTTCACCCCGACAGGCCTTCCCCGAAAAAGATTCATCGGCACGGAAGGTCCGGACGGAACGCTGATTCCCCCCACTCCCCGAAAAAAGAAGAAAACCGCACCGCCCCAGGAAGAAAGCCCGGAGGTCATGCTGGACAGGATTCAGAAAATGACCGAAGAGATTACACAGTTACAGGAAAGTATCGCCCTGCTTGAAAAGAAAAGAGCGGACTTCAGTCAACTGATGCAGGACCTGCTGTCCATCCTCAAAACCGTTGAGGTGGACCCCATGATTTCGGGGATCGACCCGGAATCCCCCTGAACTCCCATCCTTCAAAAACCTGCTGCCTCCGGCAGGTTTTTCTTTCAGTTCCCTGACTTTCTGTCTGTCATGCGTGCTTTCCGGGAAAATACGAACAGGATACCCTGCATGCCAAAGAGGTTGACCCCCGTTCCCATAAGATCCAGTACGATATTCAGCGTAAGAATCATCGCCATCGCTTCCATCGGAAGGCCAAGCTGGGTAAGGAGGATCGAAAAGCATGCCGCAGCGCCCCCGGAAACCGGCGGTGCCGCCACGGAAAGCACCAGGGACAGGACAAATGCCATCAGGAACCATGTCAGGGATACGGGCGTTCCGTATTGTTCTGCAACGCCGATCGCCATAAACCAGAACATCAGGGCTGTGCACGGCTTGTAGATAATCTGCCCAAACGGAACGGCAAAGCCGGCCAGATCCTGACGCACATGGTACTTTTCCGTACAAACCTTCAGGTTATCCGGAAGTGCGGCAGTGGAAGAGGCCGTTGACCAGCCGATAAGCATCGTGGACAGGGATCTCCTCCAGAGTTCCCAGGGCAGCACATGCGTGGACAGATACACGTACAGGGTCTCAAGAAGAAAGATAAACACACAGGAAATGGCCATACCGAGCAGGACCTTTGCAGCGCTTACCAGTACCGCTCCATCACTGCTCACAATGAGGCTGAACAGACTTCCGCATACAAAGTAGGGAACCATCTTCCCAACGAACTCCATCATGCTGTTTACAACATACCCAAGCTGTTCAACCAGGCCGGCGACCTGCTGGATCCTGTCGCTGATATGAAGCATCGTAACCCCCAGGGCAACCGCCAGCAGGAGAATCTGGAGGGTATTCCCGCGCGAAAAGGGGGTAAACAGATTGTTCGGCACAATATCCAGTATCATCTTGTACAGGGTCGAAAAATCCGAGCTTCCCTGCACCTGCCCCCTATTCAGATGGAAAAAAGGCAGACTGCACAGTGCCACCAGGAGGACAACGGCCACCAGCGCAAAGCCAAACCGCCCCAGCACTTTTTTCCCGATCGTGCTGAACGTCGATGCATCCCCGATACAGTAGATTCCCCATATGACGGATAAAAAGATCATTGGACCTGCAATCGCGTTCAGGAATCCCAGAAATGTATCCAGCAGAGGCGTAACAATGGACTGTAGAATCGTGAACCGGATCGGGTCAGGCATGAACCGCACCCATATGCCGCACAGAATCGCCACAGCGATGAGCACCGACATTCGGATCCAGCTCGGTACTTTCTTTCGGACCAGCGTGAAAAGGACCACGTTTTTCCCATACCTGTACTGCCAGGCAGGTATCTGTCCCATACGCTGCAAGGTCGTGAGCATCAGATTGTC
>JAFUBF010000354.1 GCA_017460325.1 Clostridia bacterium
CATCCTGATCATGGGCTGTCAGCAACTTTATAAATCTAGCCCCTATGGGGTATCGACTATGTGACATAGTCTGTAAGATGAAAATCTTACTGGTAGGCGGACAAAAGTGAAGCCATCAGTAGCTTTTGACCCCCGTGTCATGGTATGTTTGGCGGATGGATGTCCGTGGGTGGCAATTATGCCAGGGATATCTGGGATCTGGATATTTATGCGGAACTGGCAGCTTATCCGGGAAAAGTGCTGCTTCTTCATGGCGACAGGGATTATACGGTGGATCTCGCCTGGTCTGAACGGGCTGCCGAAGTGATTCCGGAATGCGAATTCCATGTGATTTCAAACGGAGGACACGAGTTTTTCGGCCAGCCGTTTGAAGAGGCGGTCAGCTATATCCTGAACTATCTGACGGAAAATGTTGGACTGTGATCGTTGGAGGAATCATATGAAAAAGTGGATCGCCTGCTTCCTTCTGCTCAGCCTGCTGTGTTCCTGCGCACTGGCGGATACCCTGACCACCAACGGCGGCGTGGAGCTGGATACATCGGCTCTGCCATATGCGACCGATTCAGACGATGCGCCGGTGGTGTATTTCATCGCGGAAATCAGTTCTGAAAGCCTCATGGCTGCTTATGGTGCACTGGGGGCTGAACTGCCCGGGAAGACCGGTGTCAAGATGTCCACCGGTGAAAGCACCCGCAGTAACTACCTGAGGCCCGAACTGATCGGGCAACTGGTGCAGCATCTCGGCGGAACCATTGTGGAATGCAATACTGCCTATGGGGGTAGCCGCGCCAGTACGGCCATGCATCGTCAGCAGGCCAGGGACAACGGGCTTCTGGACATTGCGGAGCTGGATATTCTGGATGAGGAAGGCAGTATGGAACTGCCAATTGAGGGGGGGCAGGTACTGTCCGTCGATTATGTTGGTACCCATTTTGTGAACTATGACAGCTATCTGGTGCTGAGCCACTTCAAGGGTCATGCCATGGCAGGCTTTGGCGGGGCCATTAAGAACATGTCCATCGGCTTCGGTTCCTCCAAGGGCAAGGGCTGGATTCATTCCGGCGGCACCAGTACCACCAATATCTGGGGCGGCAAGCAGGATGCTTTCCTGGAGGCTATGTCGGACGCGGCAAAGGGCGTCAATGACTATATGGGCGACAGAATCCTGTACATCAGTGTGCTGAACCGTCTGTCGGTGGACTGCGACTGTGATTGAAATCCCGCGGAGCCGGACATGCATGATATCGGCATTCTGGCGTCCGCTGATCCGCTGGCCATTGACCAGGCGGCGATTGATCTGGTGTACGCCATGCCGGACAGCCGGAGCCTGGTGAATCGCATCGAGAGCCGCAATGGCCTGCATACGCTGGAAGCTGGGGAAAAAATCGGCCTCGGAAGCCGGTCCTATCGGCTGGTCATCATGGGGGAGTAAATCCTGTGAAAGCGATCTGAACAGGAAGCGTTCTGCTTCCTGTACGGTCTGGAGATCCGGACCTGGCAGGTCAGATGGTCCCCGGTGCTGGGTATTACAGGGATGGTCCAGTATCCGTGTTTTCCAGGAAGGGAGACCATCTGTGGTAATTTCCTAAAAACCAATGAAACGGATGAATCAATCAACACTGATGATCGTTGGAAGGAATAAAAGACATCCTGAACACTTGCGATGGCAGGATGTCTTTTTCGGTTGTAAAAATCAGAACGTAAGCTGTTGAAAAAGCCCGGCGAAGTGTTAACTCCGTCGGGCCTGGGAAGGATCATCTCAAAGTTTTCGGATCATCGCCGTCTTTTTGAAAAAGGCGATGCCATAACAGAGTACGGTTTCAAATCCGTCGTCCAGATGCTTTGCATATTCGTTGTCAGCGATCTGCTTCAGTGCCTCATCACAGGCTTTTTCCATCTTCGTCCTGCTGTCCGCCTTTTTCACCTCGATGATCATCGCGCGTCGGTTGTCCACATCAAAAAGCTGCAAGTCCGGTCTGCCAAGTCCTCGCTCCATATTGGATTTCGTCTCATACCCCCGATCCACAAACAGACCTGCCATAAAAGCGTGGTAGTAGTCCTCGTGGTAGTCCATATAGCTGATGGTCTTCCACAGCAGATCTGACATCAGGGCAGAAGCGGTCTCGGCATCTCCCTCCCATAGGGCCTGCATCATCGCTTCCTGCTTTGTTACATCCAGCTTCTCCCTGAAATATACCGCCACTGTGTCCTTAAATATTCCCGCGATTTCTTCGTTCGGGATTCGGAGCTTTACCGTTCTGCCTCTGTCGGCTGGAACCGCTTTTGTCAGATATCCGGTCATCAGGAGCAGACTCCACAGATTCTGCTCCGATTCGTGCAGGATGTCGTAGGGCAGTTCATCCGAGATGGTCTCCGTAATGGTCGAACCGTTCATCAAATCCTCGAATTTCCCGGAGACTTTGAATCGACCGACAAACTCTTTTATCACATTGTTGCCGCTGGTATTGATCCAGTAGTTTTTCGGCTTTGCGTCTTTGCGGCGAAGAAGCGCGGACACATAGCTTACCACATCCCAGGGACAATACACGGAGGTGTTTCCGAAAACATAACCATCATAACATTCGCGAATCATATCGGCTTTATCCGTGCAGTCGGCCTCCATAAGCAGCCGGTCAACTTCGCTCTGCGTAAATCCGAAGTATTCTGAAAAATCTTCGTCAAGCACGGAGTAGGACGTGAAATTGTTTGTTCCGGTAAAAATGCTCTCTTTGGCAATTCGAAGGCATCCCGTAACAACAGCAAACTTCAGATATCTGTTTCCCTTCAGTGCCGCGTCAAACATTCCACGGATCACATCCAGCATCTTTGTATAAAACTTATTTTCATCTGTATTCTTCTCGCTTGCTTTTGCCAGGGGAACATCGTATTCGTCAATCAGAAGGATCACTGGCTTCTCAGACACAGAAGCCATCATGCGCATGATGGTCTTCAATGAATCAGCCACATTTGCATATGATGCTTCCTGATCCATCAGATTCTGAAAAATCTTCCTGTCTGCTGTATTCACTCTGTCGCTGTCGAGCAACTTCTCATAGGTTTTGCATAATCCTGCCAGCTTCACCTGAAGCTTTTCATAGGCATCCTCAAAGGACAGCGCCTCAATGCCTTTGAGCGTCAGAAATAACACCGGGTACTGATTCATCCATTCCGCACAAAACGCTTCATGCTTCATGATATTCAGTCCGGCAAAAAGAGATCGGCTGTCGCCCTTTTGAATGCTGAAGAAGTTCTCCATCATACTCATCATCAGCGTCTTGCCAAAGCGCCTTGGACGAGTGAACAATGTTACCTTATTGTCTGTAGTGTTGATAAGATCATAGATCAGCTCTGTCTTATCGACATAATAGCTTTTTTCTCTGCGGATTTCATCAAAAAATTCATTACCCACAGGAATTTTCACGATGTTTCGCTCCCTTTTGAGGTTCTTCGTCGACAGGTGAACGCCAATCAAACTTCCGATCGAGTATAAGCCCAATGTCTTCGAAGGTCAAGTTCCACATCATTCCCGCTATTTCCTGTCTGACCAAAGTCGTGGCCCTGTCTGGTGTTCTGGTGATGCTTTGGCTTTCGGCACCGTATGATTGATGGGCACATTATCTGACAAACCGTTACAGAGTACCGCGCTTTCTCCGGTACACGCGACGAAGCTCCTCCCAGGGCGGCATCTGTGCTTTCAGGGCATTCCAGACGGGCATATCCTGTCCACCCCGTCTTTCCAGCAGCGAGGTAAAGTCCTGATCCAGCAGCTCCATTTCACTGACCGCATTGCGACAGTGATTGCAGGCGACAAGATCCCCGATGGTGGAGGACTTCGCCATAATGAAGTACAGAATCCGCATCACAAAGCGGCGGAAACCTGGACGATAGAACAGATCATCTTTTTCCGGCAGAATGGGGATACCAAGCGCTGCAAGTCTGTCATAGGCCTCAGCCGGCGCATTCAGCATCTGTTTCCGCTGCTTCCGGGTGGAGCGCCGCAAATCGCCGCCGCAGGCATAAGCCAGATAGGCAATCGGTAAGACAGCCGCCGGATGACAGAACAGGAAAGCTTCCATGTCGGGTTGCCAGTGCAGTTTATATCCCGTTCCCCTGAACATCGCGGTCAGTTTCGCCTGCGCGGACCCGGAGGGGAGGCCATGCAGTGCGCCGATATCCAGACCTGATTTTCCGAAGCGCTCCACGACGGCATAGTCTTTACAGCGTTCGCCGCCGGATACCTGAAAAGCAAACAGCACCTCTACCGGCCCGGATGACCTCTGGAGCAGTTCATCCTGCATGGCCGCAGCCCGCATGTTGTTGCCGATGAGGACGATGAGATCTGAATTGGCCTGTGCAAGCTGGGGCAGAATTGTCTGCATCTGGTTATAGGGCATGACGGCGAATACAGCGTCCCAGCGAGCAGCGGGATCAATATGGTCAGTGATGGCCGGGTGATCCAGGGTGGTTTTTCGCTGCAGGTGATGGCGAAGCTCCAGGCCGTGTGACTCCAGCGTGTCTTTCCACGCGCCACGTGCAAGCAGCGTTACCTCGTGACCTGCCGCACAAAGCACATGCGTCAGATAACAGCCGATGACCCCGGCACCAAATACCAGAACGTTCATGTCCAGTTACCTCCGTGTTTTATGTAAGGGTATCCCGGAAAGACCGGCCACGCATTGGGCCTCTGTCTGTACGCCTCGCAGTCCGGCCTTCGGCAGGAAAGGTCGACGGTGCTTCATGCCTGACAAATGCCCGGGAGCGGGAGACCGATCAGAGCAGCGTACATAGTTTTGCAGCCAGCGCGGAGACCGCGGGGAAGATAACAAACAACTTCATCAGCTGGCTCCGGAGATTATATCCGTACTTTCTGTTTTCATACACAGGCGCCACTTCGGGATAGTAAAACTGGAAGAAACGGAATTTCACGAGCAGAAAATAATCAAAGAAAACCATGTCGTAGAGCTTGTAAAGGGTGAATATCAGGACAAACCGAAGGAAAAACTGACGGAAAGTGAAGCCGTTTCGGATACCGTCCAGGGCCGCGATGAGGCCGGTCCCCAGGATCAGGGTAATGGCCAGACCCATCAGTACCCAGCCCATTGCTCTCGCGCCGCGGAAAAGCTCCTGCTCCCTCGGCTGAATTACCGCCTGTGCTTCCTTCGGGGCAGATGAAAAGAATCTTTTATCCTGAATGAAGGCCACCGCAGAGAGCAGCATCAGCGTGATCGCTGCGCAGAATACGATGGCAAGGAAAAGGGTCAACAGCATATGGGTTCACCTCCGAAATTGTATCGTGTCCGTGTTTCTTTCCTCATTCACTTCCACCGACAGCCCGATAAACGCATCCGGGACGTTCCATGCGGGCGCAGTGAAATGTTCACCAACCGTCTCTGGCGTATCGGAAGTTGAATTCACAGCTCGCAGACAGTGCATGGGGACTTTTCTCTCCTCCCCGCCATAGGGTAAAGGTTGCCCGGCGTGAATTTGCCCCGAAGCCGGGTAAACAGGTCGGGACCGGTGCTGGAGCCTTTCATAAGACGACGTCTTTTCCCTTCAAAGCATCTGCACGATAAGCCCGACGATTGCTGCCCCGACGATCCAGACCAGTGTCAGAATGCCACGCTTCTTCAGTACCTGCGGCCAGGTCTGTACGAAGGGGATATCCTCTGTACCGGGGATGACCCAAAGCGTTGAATGTCCCACCCAGAGACGGTCAATGATGATGCCGTCATACCAGTTCATGACCTCCAGAAACAGCAGTGCCTGGAAATATGCAGGCAGAAAGTCATGATTGCCGTTCCACAGAACGATAATCATCAGCAGCGCAGCCAGCAACACCAGAAGGAACGGAATCATGAAGCGCTTCCGTTTCCGTGCAACGGTCTCCCGGTCGGTCAGTCCCAGCTGGTATACCCGTTCCTGTACCGGTTTCGGATAGAAGAACAGCGCATTCAGGGCGTTATTGCGCACTGCAAGCTTAACCATCAGGGTGAAGAGCGCACAGAACAGAATCAACTGCAAAACAATCATAGTTTCCTCCTCCTCGGTGTTGCTTTGGCTTTCGGCACCGTATGACTGAGATGGGACACGATTTGACAAACCGGTGCAGACTTTGCCCGCTCCCTCAGAACAGAGAACCGATGCCTGCCACGGTCAGCGCTGCGACAGGGCAGACCAGCAGCGGCCAGCACAGGGCGTGCTCCGGGATCGCCAGGGTTTTCAGCCATTCGCTGCGTTCCCAGGCCTTACAGTGCTCTGCGCCCCGGATCATGTGTTTCACTTTTCCGGGCATCCAGCAATCCAGAATCAGGAAATCGCTGATGCTGACCATGGTCATCTCCAGATACCCCGTCCAGAAGAGCGGCCAGAAGCCCTTTATGCCGGCCAGCCCCGCGCTGATACCCCACCAGATGAAAATCACGGAATACAGGAGACCGAGAAGCAGGACCATTTTCCGGACATCACGCCGGTCCACATAGGGCGCGGCAGCTTCTTTGATTTCCCGGGGAAACAGGGTGCTGTACGCCTGGGGCCACAGGAGAAAGCCCAGACCCACCACGGCGTTAAACAGTATGGACAGGGCGAATCCGTCCACCGCGATTCTTGGCCAGTTCATTTTGTCTGTTCCTTTCTGCGCATCTCATCATGGCAGTAGGGCCCATCTGCCAGATCGGAATACCGGATGAAGTGAACATGCCGCCGGAGCCCTTCGTACGAACGGGTATCCGTGTTGCAGAAGATCTTACACAGTGCCCGGATTCCATACGCCTCAAACATTTCCTCGTACATGCATTTTGAGATGCGGTACGAGACCGAATCCTCGGATACGATGAACGTATCGTAGGTGATGCTGTGATCCTTTACCCGCTTTGCGTGGTCACGGATATTCCGCTTTCTGGCAATCTGAAAGCTGCCCGGCAGCAGGTCGATGATTCGGATCAGTGCATCAAAGAGCTTTCTGCGACCGGCAAACACCACATCCGTAAACGCCATGATCTCGGCGTCGGAAAGCCCGAAATCGCGCAGCTCCAGGCACATGGCCATGATCAGGGGAACGTTCATCGTGGGATAGACATTGTGTCGCCGGAACTCTGAGGAGGCAAGCATTTCCCGAAGTCTTTTCTCATACTGGCCGGCCTTTATCTCCACGTCCCCTGATCCCTTCTTTTTCAGTGCTTTCCGGTACAGCCGGCTGTAATGCCGAATCAGCTTTTCCCGGGCCTGATCGTTCATCTGCCTGCCCCCTGCTCCTTTGTCAGCCTGAGCGCACACACCAGATACATCAGCCCCCAGCCCAGGGATTCTGTCCCGGAATCCATCCCGTCTACGATCCGGTTCAACAACTGTCCGAGCAGCATGATGAGTACCGGATTGCAGATCAGGGCGATCTTCCTGACCGGCAGCATTCCCTTAATCACCATGCCGATCCAGCCGACCGCAGCAAAGCCGTCACAGATGAGAAAGGCAAGGCCCATGGGGACGATGATACTTTTCAGCACGCGAATGGCCATATTCAAAGAGGCGACCGTGTCACCCGTTGCCTCCATCCCAGCGTTGAACACCACCGGCAGCATGCAGATGCCAATATGAATGAAGGCGAAATACAGGATCCCGCCCCAGTTGGCGATACGGAAGAGTCTGTACAGTCGGGAACTGGCGAGGCCATACTGCTGTTCCATCACCTTCATGAGCTCCACTGCAGCCACGGCGAAAAGCGGGACGCAGAGAAAACCCAGCATGGAGGACAGGGCGTATCGCCAGTCCGGAACCACATTTACCGAGATGCCCATGTACGCGCCGGGATCATCGGTCATGCTGAATGTGCCGAACCCCAGCAGGTAATCGCCGATGATCGCCAGTGCCATGGCCAGGCAGCCAAGCAGAATCTTTTGTCTGGACGTCTTCATTTCCAGTCCCCCCTCAATGTCCGGATCATCCAGTTCCATCCTTCTCTGGCTTCCCGGCAAACCGGGAAGACGGGATAGCAGTGGAACATGCCCTCGCCAGTCACCATCTCATAATCCACGCCGTGTTTTCGCATGGTCGCTTCAAAGGATGGGGCCAGGGCGTACAGACACTCATCTGTCCCATAATTGAAAATCACCTTTGGACAACCGCTGAAATCTCCGGTTTGCAGATAGATCATGTACTCCGGCACGGTATCATCTCCATGGCGCATGATGGATTCTGCCGTTTTCATGTACTGCGCCGGAATCGCCACGTCTTTCTTATCCAGTTCCAGCATCCGTGCCCATTCCGCCTCTGTCTTCACGCAGGAACCGGGAGAAAGGGCAAGGATCAGGGCGGGACGCGGCAGTTCGATTTTCAGATCGTTCATATAGGGAATCATGCCAAGCGCCAGGTTGCCGCCGGAGGAGGTGCCCAGCAGTGAGATGTTCTCGGGCCTGTAGTACCTCAGCATCTCCTGATAGGTCTGCATAATCATCTCATAGGCGCGGCTCAGCGGATAATCCGTGCACAGCGGATAGTAGGGAACGTAGAGATCCAGGCCACTCTCCTTTGCCACCTGCAGTGCCTTTCTGATGGAACCGGGGCGGGGAGCACTGACCATACCGCCGCCGATCAGGAAGAGATTGGCACGCTCTGCCCGGGGCCTGTGGGTCATCCTCAGCACGGTACAGCCGTCAATGGACATCTGCTCCACGTCGATTTCCGGATCCCGCAGGTCCGGGATGGGATTCTTTGCATTCCTCGCTTTTGCGCGGGCAATGATGTCCTCCGCGCCTCCGGCGAAGCTCCGGTTTTTGAATCCGCTCAGGCGGAACAGGCCTTTCAGAACTTCATACCCGAATGACATCTCATTTCTCCTTCCATCTGTGTCTGCTGTCGTGTTCCGGTTTACCGGAGATACGTGGCGATTCCTCCGAAAAGCCGGACAGCTGTAGATCGGGCATGTTATCATCCCGAAGATTCAGACAGATACAGGACCTTACTTCTTCTTTTCTGCGTTTGATTCCGCTGCCCTGGACAGGATCAGCAGACCGGCAAACATCCACAGACTGCCAATGCTCATCCATCCTGCGGTGATGGCGTTGCGCAGTGCCGATTCCGGCAGGAATTTGAGCAGCATCGTCAGCGACATGCCCACTGCCGGACAGAAGATCCAGCACCAGTTCGGATAGGGCGTCAGGCCTTTGGCGAAGGCCGTGATGTGTGCCAGATGGTGCACGCACCAGAAGACAAAGAACAGGACAATCCCCGGCAACAGGAAGTACAGTCCGAACCGCAGGGTAGCCCTAAGCGCCATATCAGGACTTGCATCTGTCATGTACTTGTAGAAAAACACGCAGGCCAGGCAGGGCACATGCACCCCGCACCCGCCGAAGGCCAGCATGCCTAAGATGCCGCTGCGGTACAGATGGGCGACTTTTCCGGAATATGGCCGGATCAGGCGATACACTGCGAAATAGCACAGAACCTCTATGGGAATGCCGATCAGGCCGAGAAAGGCGGACCAGAAAATCGTGCTGTCCGGCAGGCGGAGGTACATGGAAAGAAATTGTTCCAAGCCTGATTTGCTCATGTCATGCACGCCAAAGCCCAGCAGCATATCCCCCGCCAGGACCATCCCTGCGGCGAGAATTCCCAGCCTCAGCAGATGCCGGATGCGGGGCCAGTCAGGGGAGAACTCACCGGGAACCTGTTCATTCATCTGTCGCTCCACTCTTTCGTCGTTAGTTTTTCCTAACCAATATCCGGGAAGCCCCCATTATGTGGGGCTTTGAACCTGTCAGCATCATTTCCGCCCGGCTTTGTTTTACCGACCTCCCGGGATTGCCGGAACCGGTCGCCTTCCCGGACATGGATTAATCCGGCGGACAGAAGCAGTTCACTGTTCGACATGTCCTGCAAAGCTTTACAGCCTTTCAGATAAACACCATCTGTGACCCGTTCGTATCGGGCAAAGGCCGGAGGCATCAATAAATTAGGTTCATCTAACAGTATAATTATAGCCCTATGCCGGCAGATATCAAGGGGGAAATGAAAATTCTGTTTTCAGATCAGGCTGGTGTTGTGCGTAATTGTGTGGTACATTAAACCGATGTTGTAACTGTCGGGGAGGGTGAGACATGGAGAAAAGATGTATTCTGTTTACCGGCCTGCAGGCCAGCGGGAAGAGCACTTTCTATCGGGAGCGGTTTTCGGATCTGACCCATGTGAATCTGGATACCCTGCATACCAGGAACAGGGAACGCCGGCTGATCGATGAATGTTTCGCCGCAGGCGCTTCTTTTGTGGTGGATAACACAAATCCCACAAGGCAGGTTCGAAGGCGGTACATCGAAGCAGCCGGGGAGCAGGGATACCGGGTGATCGGATATTATTTTCAGTCGTCTATCTCGGCGTGCAAGGAACGGAACAGCAGGCGGACAGGAAAGGCGCTGCTTCCGGTCTCTGCGCTGGCCCAAACGCACCGCATTCTGGAAATCCCGGACTGGGATGAGGGATATGACGAACTGTATTACGTGAGGATCGAGGGAGACCGGTTTGTGGTTGAGCCATGGAAAGAGAAGGAGGAAATCGGACGATTCTGACAGGTGATGGGAAACTGCCAGGAGTCGCCTGACCCGTAGATCCTGTCGGATCTGTTTTGCGTGAAAAAATCTGAAAAATGGGAAGAGTCCATGTTCAGAAAGACTCCCGGCTCCTGAACGGTGCCGGGAGTCTTTCAGTATTCACATGAAACAATGGATGCGAAAACTGCGCACTTGATTTCGGAAACAAACCCGGTATAATGGATGCACCGGAATATCAATGCCCGGGAATCAGCCGGAGAGGGGGCGATGAGATGGAAATGTCGGAGCTGACAGCGTATGCAAAAGAACGGTATGGCATGGAAGAAGAGCATAAATGGACAGGCTTTCCGGGATTTTCCGTCCTGTGCCATCCTCATACGGGCAAATGGGCAGCACTGCTGATGCGTCAGTATGATTCGGAGAGCGGTCAGGAGATCGAACGCTGTGATCTGAAATGCGGGACGGAAGTCCTGCGCGAAATGAAGAAGCCCTATCTTTCCAAGCCGTTTCGGATGCCCGAAAGCAGATGGATCGGGATCGCTTTCACGGATGAAACCGAACCTTCTGTTGTTTTCTCACTGTTTGACCGCGCAATCGGTTCTGAACCATCCGGCGGATATACCATCGTGCTGGAGCCGCATACGGCTGAAAATACAGGCACCTGGCAGGATACCCTTCTTTCCTTTGCCGGCGTTACAAAGGGGTTCCCGGAAGGATATACCTTTGTGAAAAAAGAGCGGCATCTGCCGGAAACCCCGGGGATTCCTCCCCGGATTCTTGAAATGATGCGCCTGTACGTGTATGGGGACGGGTCTCTCGAGCAGAAGGCCATAAACTTCTACCGGCAGGGAAAGTTCATGGAGGATTATGAGGATGATGCAGTCTGGAACGGGGAATTTCACCGGCCTTTCCCAACCTACCACGACCTGAACGGACGGCAACTGCGAGGATACTTTTCCTGGCGGTCGCAGGTACGAAAAGGGAATTATTCTCCGACTACATCAGCTTTTGTATACCTGTATCTCTATGAACTGCTCTGCGGCATCGGCTGTGCATCTCCGGAGGATGTCCTCGAGAAGATGAACGCCTTTGAGAAAGGCTACCTGGACGCGAAACTGGGTGATCTGGGGATGCGTAAAAACCTTTTCCGCTGGCGGTTTGCCTATGCGGTGATACACGGATTCCCGCCGGAGATGACTCAGAAGTTTGTGGATCCGCATGTTCTTCAGATGGATACTGCCCTTGCAGCGCTGAGAGAGCCGGAATCGCATACCGATGCGGAAATCGTCTCTGCCCTCTGTGGTTTTTCGGAAAAGAAGTTCCTGAAATCACCTGTATTGACAAAAGATCCGGATATGGGAACGCATCTGGTCGCGGCGGTCTGGCGGCATCTTACGGAACAACGCAGGAAAGAAGGTCAGGACGCTTTCACCGACTTCTTTGGCACCCCGCAGACTCATGAATGGTTTCCTCTGTCCAATGCGATCTACTATGAACCGGACAATACGCCACCCCGGGTACTGGCGCTGAATGCGTGCCGATCCTACCGCTTCCGGGATGGGGAATGGGAAGAGACCTGCTATGAGCCGTATACCTTTGACCGAAACAGGTTTTATGCGCTGATGCACGAGACGGACAGGCTGATTCGCAAAGCCCTGAAGACGGGGCGTTCCATGCGGGCAAAGCCGGAGGAAACCTGGGCTACCCCCATTGTGGAAGCGGCACTGGAAGCCGAGCATCGGGCGGAGATGGAAGCATCGAGGCCCAAAATCAGGATTGATTTTTCCGGTCTGGATAAAATCCGGCAGGATGCGATCATCACCCGGGACAGTCTGCTGACGGAGGAAGAACGGGAGGAGACGACAATACAGGGAGCGGAAATGCAGCACGATGAAACCGGACAGCGTAAACAGGCGGATGATTCCTTCTTCTGCCCGGTCGAGGGACTGGATGAAATCCATGGGACAATTCTGATGCGGCTTCTGAAGGGCCTGGAGGTTGGAACGATCATCCGGGAGCATCACCTGATGCCTTCTGTTGTGACCGATACGATTAACGAGGCACTGTTTGAGGAAATCGGCGACAGTGCACTGGAATATGACGGAGACAGGATACAGATCATCGAGGATTACAGAGACGATGTGATGAACCTGGCTGG
This sequence comes from Clostridia bacterium, assembly GCA_017460325.1. Classification (GTDB taxonomy): domain Bacteria; phylum Bacillota; class Clostridia; order Christensenellales; family Aristaeellaceae; genus Ventricola. Next base: position 12,697 of record JAFUBF010000354.1, read on the forward strand.
AGGACAGAATACATGAGTGAACCAAACAAAAAGGTGCCCCGGCGCATTGCGCAGGCGGTGCTGAATTCCCTGAAGGGCGGCGTTGTGCCCCGCATCGGCCTGCCCTATATCGCGGTGGGGCGGAAGAGTGAGATTGAGGCGCTCCTGCATGATGTGGATATTGTGTCCGAGGGCGGTGCCTCCTTCCGTTTTATCGTGGGGCGCTATGGTTCCGGCAAGAGCTTTCTGATTCAGACCATACGGAACTATGTGATGGACAGAGGGTTCATTGTGGCAGATGCCGATCTTTCCCCGGAACGCCGCCTGCAGGGAACGCACGGTCAGGGCCTGGCCACATACCGGGAGCTGATCGGCAATCTTTCCACCAAGACAAAGCCGGAGGGGGGCGCACTGACGCTGGTGCTGGATCGCTGGATCAGCACAGTGCAGACGGAGGCGGCCCGGGAAACCGGTTTCACGCCCGGCGATCCGGGGCTGATAAAGGCGGTGGATCAGAAAATTTACGCTGTAACCTCACAGGTCAGCGAGCTGGTGCACGGCTTTGAATTCGCCTCCCTGCTGTCCCGGTATTATCATGCCTATATTGACGGGGATGACGATCTGAAAATGAAGGTCGTTCGCTGGTTCCGGGGCGAGTATGCGCTCAAGCGGGAGGCGAAGGAGGAACTCGGGATCAATATCATCATCACGGATGATGACTGGTATGACTATCTGAAGCTCTTCGCCCTGTTTTTCCGGCTGGCAGGCTATTCGGGTATGATGATCATGATCGATGAGCTGGTGAATCTGTACAAGATTCCAAACAGCATTACCCGGCAGTACAACTACGAGAAGCTGCTGACCATGTACAACGATACGCTGCAGGGGAAGGCGAAATACCTCGGCATCCTCATGGGCGCGACGCCTCAGGCCATGGAGGACAAACGGCGGGGCGTGTACAGTTACGAGGCGCTGAGTTCCCGCCTGGCGGAGGGGAAATTCTCCCGTCCGGGAGCCAGAGACCTGCTCGCACCCGTGATCCGCCTGGAGCCGCTGACACCGGAGGAGATGCTGGTGCTGTGCGAAAAACTGTCCGACATGCACGCGGATCTGTACGGGTATGAACGGAAGATCGAAACCGGGCGGCTGGCCGATTTTATTAAGCTGGAATACGGTCGTATCGGTGCGGATCAGCACATTACACCCCGCGAAGTCATCCGCGACTTCATCGAGCTGCTGGATCTGATGTACCAGCACCCTGATCTGGATATGGCGGCGCTGCTGCAATCGGAGGAGTTCTCGTATGCCAAATCCGATGCGGTATCGGATGAAACGGACCAGAATTATGCGGAGTTTACGATATGAACGTGTTTGAACGCTACGCGCCGTTTATTCAGGATTACATCTACCGATCCGGCTGGCAAACCCTGCGGGGCGTGCAGAATGCGGCGGGCGATGCAATCTTCAATACGGAGGAAAACGTCCTGCTGACAGCGTCCACCGCTTCCGGGAAAACGGAGGCGGCTTTCTTTCCCATTCTGACCCTCCTGGATGAGGAACCCTCTTACAGTGTGGGCGTGCTGTACATTGCGCCCCTCAAGGCGCTGATCAACGATCAGTTTGGCCGGCTGAACGAGCTGTGCGAAGAGGCGGGCATTCCGGTCAGCCGCTGGCATGGGGATGTGTCCCAGAGCCAGAAGCGAAAGCTTCTTCGCAAACCCTCCGGCATCCTGCAGATCACCCCGGAATCTCTGGAGTCCCTGATGATCAACAAGCACATAGAGATTCCCTCCCTGTTCGGCGATCTGCGATTTATCGTCATCGACGAAATTCATTCTCTGCTGCGGGCGGACCGGGGCCTGCAGACCTTCTGCCTGATCGAGAGACTCTGCAGACTGGCCGGGTGCAGGCCGCGCCGCGTCGGCCTGTCCGCCACCATCGGCAATCCGGAGGCGGCGGGGGAATTCCTGTCCGCGGGCAGCGGAAGGGGCTGCATCATTCCGAAAGTCGATGGCGGCCGGGAAGTCTGGCGGCTGTCCATGGAACATTTCTACAATACGGCCCCCCAGGCGGACGAAGGAAGGATGGTGGATCACCCGGGGCCGGTTCCTGAAGAGAAGACTGACACCGCGCCGGCCAACGCCGATCCCGGAATCGGATACATCTTTGAACACACCCGGGGCAGGAAATGTCTGGTGTTCACCAACTCCCGGGAAGAATGTGAATCCGTCTGCCAGTATCTGCGGCAATACTGCGAGGCCCGACATGAGCCGGAGCGGTTCCTGATCCATCACGGAAATCTGTCCGCTTCCTACCGGGAAAGCGCCGAGGAGGAAATGAAGGACGACGATTCCCTGATGTCGGTCTGCGCGACGGCGACGCTGGAGCTGGGGATTGACATCGGCCGGCTGGAACGGGCATTTCAGATCGATGCGCCGTTCACCGTGTCCGGGTTCCTGCAGCGCATGGGCCGGACAGGGCGGCGCGGCGATCCCTCCGAGATGTGGTTTGTCATGCGGGAGGATCATCCGGAACCCCGGGCCATGCTGCCGGAGGTCATTCCCTGGTATCTGATCCAGGGCATTGCCCTGGTACAGCTGTATATCGAGGAACGCTTTGTGGAGCCGCCCAGGACGGATCGTCTGCCTTACAGCCTGCTCTATCACCAGACCATGAGCACACTGGCCTCCTGCGGGGAGATGTCGCCGGGTGAACTGGCTTCCCGGGTGCTGACACTCAGCTGCTTTCGTCGCATCACGCAGGAGGATTATCGTCTGCTGCTCCGGCACCTGCTGGAGACGGATCAGATCAGCCGGACGGAAAACGGCGGACTGATCGTCGGTCTCGCCGGGGAGCGCATTATCAACAACTATAAGTTCTATGCGGTCTTTCAGGAGAATATCGAGTACACCGTCCGTACCGGCTCAGAGCAGCTGGGCACCATCGTCAAGCCGCCGCCCGTGGGGGATAAGATCGCCATCGCCGGACGGGTCTGGGTGGTGGATGAGGTGGATCTCAAGAGGCGCGAGGTTTTCTGCACGCTGGTGAAGGGGAATATTCCCGCTTTCTTCGGTCTGGTTGCCGGAGATATACACACCCGAATCCTGGAACGGATGTACGGTGTGCTGAACGAGGAAAAGACCTATCCGTACCTCATGAAACATGCCGTGTGCCGTCTGGCGGATGCGAGAGAATCATTCCGGAAATCCGGCATGGCGGATCATCCTCTGGTCCATCTGGGCGGAAATATGTGGGCGCTGTTCCCCTGGCTGGGCACGTATGCATTCCTGGCGCTGGAACGCTTCCTGAAAATCCGCTGCGGGAATCGGCTGGAACTGAAGGGACTGAATACCCGCAGACCGTATTGTATGCAGTTCACCATGAAGGTGACCGAACCGGAATTCTATCAGATTGTGGCGGAGGAAGCGGCGAAGGAGATCGACCCGATGGAGCTGGTTTATCCGAAAGAGATCCCCGTCTTTGAAAAGTACGACGAGTATGTCCCCGAGGAACTGATCCGAAAAGGCTTTGCATACGGGATCCTGGACATCGCCGGGATGCAGGCCAGAGTCCTGTCATGGAACAGAATGGGAGAGGACCGGGTCTGAATCGGTTAGTGAGATAATGCCCCTGTCCGTCATACGGTGCAGAAAGCCACTATAAGGAGAAACGCCGGATGCGTGAACAGGAAACTACATGAGTTACAAAGCACGTTCTGCTTATCCGGACGGAAGGATTGATGCAGTGGTCGTGGTCTGTCAGGTGATTGCCGATGGACAACAGATCGAATCTTCGCGTATTCCTGTGAGCCTGTTTGGAAAATCACTTTTCTTTCGCACGAAGTTACCCTTCGCGGAGTAAAATAGTCTTGCAAATAAAAGTCAATCCCATTATTTGAGCAAAGTGCACCGGGTGCATATGAAAAAAAGTACCCGAGCGCGTTTTTCGGAAAAAGA
>JAFUBF010000355.1 GCA_017460325.1 Clostridia bacterium
AGAATGAGTGGTCAGGGACACAGGATCGTCAAAAAGAAGCCAAACCCCAAAGCGGAAACGCCTGTGTCTGAAGATACAGAAAAGCCGATTGAAAAGCCACGCGGAAAGCCTGGTCCCAAACCCGGATTCAAACGATCTGACACAAACATGGATGGGAGCAAGCGGCAAAAACCGGGGCCGAAGCCAGGAAGCAAAAAGGGAAAGTTCAACAAGGACGGAAGCATTCGACAATAGCCGGGGCCTAAGAAAGGATCTCATCACGCAGGCACAACTGCGCAAGCTGATTCGCCTGTCTCGTCTCAGCTGTGAGGGAATTAACCAGATAATTCCTGTAATTATCCTGGAAATTCGCGTAAAAAAAGGAGTGGGCAAAGGCAGCACCGGTTTGTCAAATCATGTCCTATATCGATCATACGGAGCCGAAAGCCAAGGCAACATGAAAGGAGGTCATCCAAATGTACGTTTTCGAAATCTTCGCAAACAAAAGAGACTATCTTCCCCTCCTCCTGCTGGCGGATGAGCAGGAGGAGATGATTAACCGTTATCTGGAACGGGGACGCATGTTCGTCCTTGAGGATCACGGCATTCGCAGCGAGTGTGTCATCACGGATGAGGGAGACGGTGTCCTTGAAATCAAAAACATCGCCACAGCCCCGGGCTCCCAGGGAAAGGGATACGCCAGGCTCCTGATTCAGTACCTGCTTGACACCTTCCGGGACCACTTTTCCATCCTGCAGGTCGGGACCGGGGACAGCCCAATGACGATTCCGTTTTACGAGAAATGCGGATTCGTCCGCTCCCGCGTCATTCCGGATTTCTTCACGGACAACTACGACCACCCGATCTTTGAGCGCGGCGTTCAGCTGACCGACATGATCATTCTGACCAGATCCTTTGACCAATAGCCCGGCTGGGCTCAAAAACAGCTCTTCCGCTTTTGCAGAAGAGCTGTTTTGAGCCTTGCCTGTTCAGACTGTGATCTCCCAGACGGCCACATCGTGAGGGCACAGATTCGCCTCGGGAAAGAGTCCATCGGAGGACCGGTCGGTCCACAGTTCACAGTACCTGCGGGGCTTCATTTCCATGAGGTCGGGCGTTACCCGCAGTTTCTGCGGCTCGTCCGAAAGATTGAATGCGGCCACATAGCGCCGCCCGTCCCCTGTATATGCACACCAGACACAACTGCGCTCATCCCGGAAGAGCGGACGTGCCGCAACCGTATCCGTTTCAATTTTCAGCAGTTTCTCATTGGTCAGAAGGGCCAGGGTGAAGGGATCGTTTTTGGTCAGCTCACCGCCAACCATCAGGGGTGAGCGCATCATGCACCACAAAGTCATCATGGTACGCTGTTCCGCCTGGGTAAACTGCGTCCAGTTCCCCCGGGGATGTTCCGGATAGCACTGACGCAGTGCCCCTACCGGAAGCATATCCGCATCCGGCCAGTGTCCCGGCCCCGCATGAATGCACCACTTTTCCGCCCGCTCAAACATCCCGAGGAGCAGCGGCCACTCATCCCAGAAATCATCCGTAATCCGCCACATGTTCGCGTACTTCTTCAGATGTTCCGCCCGGTCAAGCGGCGCCGGCCCCGGCGAAAGACTCAGAACGATTTCCCGTCCGCAACCGGCGCAGGCCTCCGAAATCAGTTCAATCTCACGGGCACACCGTGGATATTCCCGCGCAATGTCATCGCACTTGACAAAATCCACGCCCCACTCGGCATACAGCCGAAACAGCTGGTCGTAATAGTCTTTTGCCGCCGGGTGCTCCGAACGCAGACCGTACATATCCGGATTCCACGCGCAGACATCCGCCGGATTTGCCGCGTCACTGCACGTGTACCGGCTCCCCCGAATGGGCAGATGCTGATGTGCAGCCATCCGCGGCAGGCCGCGCATGATGTGAATCCCGAATTTCAGTCCCAGCGAGTGAATATAGTCTGCCAGCGGGCGAAACCCCTTCCCGTCAGCGGCGCTGGGAAAGCGGTTGACGGCCGGCATCAGGCAGCCGTATTCATCCATGGTAAGTCCCGCAAAGGGGATGTATTCGTGAGTGGCCGCCGTCGGCTGGTACCACTCTATGTCCACCACCACATACTCCCATCCGAAGGATTTCAGGTGTTTGGCCATATAGTCCGCATTCCGTCGGACTGTTTCCTCATTCACACTGGCACCATAACAGTCCCAGCTGTTCCAGCCCATAGGCGGTACAGATGCACGCATTGTTTTCTCCCTTCTCAGCCGTTCCGGCTGCTCCTGACCCCGGCAACACCGGTCCCTCCGGACATCCCTGCCCCTCTTTCAGTCACAGGCCTGTCAGATGGCACAGGGATGGAACCGTCACGGTTTGCAGGTTCCGCACGGCTGATACCCAGCCTGAATCGCTTCCTGCCGTGTGTCAAAACGAATTTTGTTTTTCTCGCTCATTTTAACCGCCCCTTCGCACTCAGGCAGATGGAATCTCTGTGATTTCACGTTTCCCACATAGTATTCCGCCTCCGGATGCGTCTGCGGGGTCTCCGTCAGGTAATCCGCCCAGGACAACGTATAGACGCTCTCCGGGGATTCCGGAACCCGCTCCGTCCGGACAGAAACCGTGTTTCCGTCGCTGGTCAGCACAATCGTTCCGTGAAGATCCGTCCGGTATACCTGCGTGTTCATCTCCCGGAAACGGTCCAGCACCTCATGAGCCGGATGACCGTACGTATTGCCGGCTCCGACGCCGATCAGGGCCATTTCGGGCCTGACCTCCGTCAGGAAGGACACCCCGCTGGAGGAACTGCTCCCGTGATGTCCGACCTTGAGCACGTCCACATGCAGCAGTTCAGGCACACGCTCAAGGACTTCCACTTCCTCCGGAATCTCCGCATCCCCGGTAAAAAGGAATGATGTCTGACCGTAATCCAGCCGCATCATGATGGAATTGTCATTGGTATCTCCGAAAAGCCGGTACGGCCCCAGAAATACGATTCCTGCCCCGCCCAGGGACATCTCCGTTCCGGGCAGCGGCATCTCAAACAGGAGATTCCGCTCCGCCGCCATCTCGCGAAAACGGAGGAAGACGGGATCATCATAGTAAAACAGCGGCGTCAGAATCCGCTCCGTCTGACAGGCCGAAAGGGCTGCCGAAAGTCCCCCGACATGATCGTTGTGCGGGTGCGAAAGAACCATGACATCAATCTGGGACAGTCCCAGTGTCCCGGTCAGATAGCTGTAGATAAACTGACTGTTTTCCGGTTTTCCCCCGTCAATCATCATGACATATCCGTCGCACAGCACAATGGCCGCGTCCCCCTGCCCCACATCCAGAAAATGGATCTCCAGCTCCGCCAGGGCGGATACAGTGCTCATCAGGCTGCACAGGAGCAGGATCAGGACAATCTGTCCGGCAAGGGATCGCATCCCTCTGCTCACCGCCATCCGTCCTTTTTGACCCGACCTGTTCTGCCGTTCCGAGCTCTGTGAAACATGGGTCGGCGCGTTCTGTCCGAAACAGTCGCTATTTCTGTTTCTCAAAACCTTCTCTCCCGGAATACTCCAATCTGTCGAACAGGGTCCGGCAGCCCCTGAATGATTGTCGATTTTGCCATGAATATCAAACGGAATCAACAAAACAACCCGTGATTATTCAGGTATTCGGCCGATTCATCTCCCACCTGAAGAGGTGGGAGATGAATCGGCAATTTTCGTTAAAGTGGTGGGTGGTTGACCCCTTCAGATTCGCCATCAAAAACAAATGAGGTGGCTGCGTTCATGTCGGGCGAAGCAGCAACAGGCACACAGGAAAATGTACGGCAAGAAATCAGGGGTCTCTGAACAGGCAGATATTGAGAGCAGATCCTGAAGGGAAAAATGGCCTCTTTCACAGGTTCCTGTCACTTCTTCCTGATGGACCGATAAGGCAACGCCTGCGCTTATTGTCCCGAGTAAAACTCTGTCCGGGTAGGATTCTCCTGGATCAATACAGAGCTCTGGTGGAATGTTTCAATCATTTCGTTCGCAGCCGCGTGAACTTTGTCCAGCGTCGTGTCGCTCAGGTAGATGACCAGCGTGTATTCCCGGTATTCCGTTCCACTGTCAATCCAGCCACCATGCGCTTCCTGGATGGTGTATCCGCCGAAGTGGCGGATCAGGATATTCTTCGCCTGTTCCATGGCTTCTGCCTGGGTAAGCACCGGCTTATTGGTATCCTTGTCATTGGTGCCCAGGTACAGCACATACTGAAGACTCTCCTGCTGGGATGTTTCCTGCTTTGCTGTCTCCTCTGCAGGCTGTTCCTCTCTGGCTGTCGGTTCTTCTTTATCCGCGAACTCTTCCAGCCAGTGGAAAGTACCTGTCTTGATAACGTCGTCCCCGTAGATCGTACGAAAATCATTCTTCATGGAAATCACATGATAACCGCTTTCTTCCCATTTTTCCTTCAGCGGCTGTACCTTCTCCGCGTTGCCATAGTCCCGTTCCTCATCATCCGCGATTAGCATGAAGGCCATGCTCTTATACCGGTTGTTACAGATCGTGTAGTTATGCATACTCACGTCACAGCTGCTGTTGCCGCAGGACAGCACCGGCTGGCGCCCGATCTC
>JAFUBF010000356.1 GCA_017460325.1 Clostridia bacterium
AGCCTCTGGATCTTTCCATCTTTTCGTGACCAACGCGCCAACCACAGCCTAATGTCGCTTTCCGGTCCGGTGCCGGAGATTATCCATCCCGTAACACACGTCCCGAAGAACGGGACAACGCTCCGTCCTGTCATCCGACACGCTGCTGAATGCGTCTCCCTCATCCGAAAAGAAGGGAAGCCCAAACGGCTTCCCAAAGAATCATCCGTCATCCTCATCTTCTCTGCTTTCTTTGGCAGCGCCCATAAAGAGCGCTGTCCAAAGAACCGCTTCTCCCTTTTCCGTTCCAAAGAAACCAAGCACCTTTCCAATCAGCCAAAGGAAGAAAAGGACAATAGAGAAGGCGATCACATAAAGAAACAGCCTTGCAACGATGCCGGCAAGGATTCCTCCCGCAACCGATATAATCACCGGAGCGCCAATCGAACCGCCTTTCTCAAGCAGGCTGTAGACAATGAACAGCAGAATGGCAAACAGAACGATTGCACCAAGGATGAACCAGCCAAATGTCAGCTCTTGCTCAGACTTGAAGACTTCGCTCTCGATACTCCTTCCCAGTGTCAATGCCAGTACAAAGTAGATCACGATACACAAAAAGGCCTTTGCAGTAACGGTGGAATCCTCATTCACGTTCGCAGTCCCCCTTCTCTTTGCTGCGGATGACTCGGTGTCATATGTCCAAGCACTGTGTGCTATTGAAACACCGCCCGAGCCCTCCAGGCAGATGCTGCAATCCCCCGGCGCTGGCTGTCCATGCCAACATTGGCTCGAAATACCTGTTTTCGACCTCCTGCAGACTCGTCAGAAGGCAGAAAAATGCATCCGCTGTCGAAAATGAAGCAAGGATGACGCACCTGAGAATTCCGTTCAATTCTGCCCGGCACTCCCGGTCGCCTGTTGATCATCACCGGTTTTGGAGCACGTTCCGGAACTCCGTTCCATATGAAACCCGCGCCTAAAGATCGGTTCATAGGCTTGTCCGTATCGCTGTTCTGCGGTGTTTCTCACTCATCAAAAAGCGGTGTTGAGAAATACCGTTCAGCCGTATCCGGAAGGACCGTAACGACTGTCTTGCCGCTTCCGAGCTTTTCAGCCAGTTTGAGTGCTGCAGCAACGTTTGTCCCGCTTGAAATGCCGCAGAGGAGGCCCTCCTCTCTGGCAAGCCGCTGTGCCGTTCCTATGGCCTCCTCATCGGAAACGACGTAGATGTCATCGAACACCTTGAGATTGAGAATGTCCGGAATGATCCCGTCTCCGATCCCCATCTGAAGGTGTGTTCCGATATTTCCTCCGGCCAGGATTGCCGCATTTTCCGGCTCTACCGCCCAGATTTCAATGAACGGATACTGGGCTTTCAGTACCTCGCCGATCCCGGTAATCGTTCCCCCGGTTCCGATGCCTGAGCAGAACCCGTGGATAGGGCCGGCAACCTGCTCCATGATCTCAAGGGCGGTATGGTTCTTATGGGCCATCGTGTTGTTCGGATTCGCGAACTGCTGCGGTACGAAAACGTTCGGATCTTCTTCCTGCATCTTCAGTGCCGTCTTCAGACACGTGTCCATACACTCGCCTATATCGCCGTTATCATGGATCAGGATGACCTCCGCACCGTAATGCTTCACGATTTTCGTTCTCTCTTCACTGACGGAATCCGGCATGATGATGATCGTCCTGTATCCTCTGACCGCTCCCACGAGCGCAAGACCTATCCCCTGATTTCCGCTTGTCGGCTCAACAATCACGGTGTCCTTGCCGATAAGCCCCTCTTTTTCCGCCGCGTTGATCATATTGAGTGCGGTCCTCGTTTTGATGGAACCGCCGATATTGGTCCCCTCGAACTTAACGCCTAACGGCGGCATCAACACCCCCTAACCCCCTCAATCATGAGGGGGAACAGGCTTTTTCGTCACTTCACACAGAATTGTTTTTTAGCAATACTCATTGCTTGTCAATTTCGGCAACCTCTGCCATAATAC
>JAFUBF010000357.1 GCA_017460325.1 Clostridia bacterium
GATCGACGCGGCTGCGGCTGCTCTAGGAGTTGAACCCCAGTGGGATGAACAGGCTCATATCTCCTATCAGGTAACGGCCAGTGCCGAAACGCTGGCAATGGCGGACTGCGATGGCATGATCATCTGCAACTCTGCTTCTGCTGAGATGGGTTCTGTTATCAAGACCTGTGATGAGAACGAAGTGTATGTGGCTCAGTTCTTCCGCGTGATTGACAAGGAAGCCAATCCGGATGAATATGCACAGGCCAGCGCATCCAAGTACTATGTGGGCGCCGTTCATGAGTCCGAGTTTGACAACGGCAAGACCCTCGTGACCATCCTTGCTGAGCAGAAAGGCTGCCGCAAGATCGGTCTCGAAGGCTGGGAGCCCGGCGATGCCACGTTCCTTGGCCGCTATGCAGGCTATCAGGCCGGCGTAGAAGCCTGGAATGAAGCACATCCGGATGACAAGGTTACCCTGCTTGAGCCCCAGTATGGCCGCACCACCACCGACACCGGCCGTGCCACGGCCGAGGCCATCATCCAGGCGAACCCCGACATCGATGCTCTCATCGTTGCCGGCGGCGGCGGAGATACCCTGCTTGGTGCTATCGCCGGTATCGAGGCCATGGGCCTGACCGGAAAGATCGCTGTTGTTTCCACCGACTTCCTCCCCGATCTTGATGTGAAGCTCGAGACCGGCGCTATGGCAGCAGAGTCCGGCGGACACTATGCGGATCCGTTCTTTGCTTTCCTCATGGTTTACAATGCCATCAAGGGCAACTATGCGGTTTCTACCGATGGCTTCTATGACATGGTGTTCCCGTACATGTTCGTTGCATCTCCTGAAGACTATGCCAACTATGCGAAGTACTTCACCGGCACCGAACTTCCGTACTACGAGGACGAGATCAAGGCTCTGGCAGAGCTGTCCTATGATGATCTGGCAGCTGCCTGCGCGAAGCTGTCCGTTGAGGACGTTGTCGCCCGTCACGCCAAGTAAGATTTTCCAGGGGACCGGGGCTGGTCAGGCGCGACTGGCCCCGGTTTTTCTGTAAAGCCGTCAATTCAGGGGTTGAAACCCAGAGATAACCCGAAAAGGAAGCGAGCGCATGCAAAGATTCGAAAAGCTGAAGAGCAGCAAGTATTACGGGTTTATTCTTTTGGCAGTCATGGTGCTGTTCTTCTATGCGATATTTAAGATTCTGACGCCGGGCAACTTCGGCAGTCCTCAGAACCTCTATGCCTATCTTCAGTCATCCATTATCTACTCCGTCGGCGGATGCGGGCTGTATTTCATCGTTGTCATGGGCCTGTTTGACTTCGCTGTCGGATCGAACATCGTTCTGTCGTCCATCGTGGGCGTCATTCTTTCCCAGCGCTTCGGCTATGTCGGATTCATTGTCGGCTGCCTGGGATGCGGAACGATTATCGGTATTCTCATCGGAATTCTGTACAATCAGCTGAATGTGCCTTCCATGATCGTCACGGTCGGCCTGATGCTGATTTTTGAAAGTGTTGCCGTTTTTGTGGCAGGGGGAAGCAAACAGACTCTTCCGGAGAACCTGCGTTTCTTCTCGGGCGCACCGGGCAACCTGATCCTGGCGATCCTGGCCTTCCTGCTGATGTATTTCATCCTGAACTACACCCGGATCGGCACCTACTGCAATGCCATCGGCAGCAATGAGTTCACGGCGAAAAACATGGGCATCAACGTGAAGAAGTACAAACTCATCGGATTTGCACTGCTTCACTTTTTCGTGGGCATCATGGCCATCCTGACGGTTTCCTACGGAACAACCATGACCGCTCTGACGGGCATGAGCACCATGAGCCGTAACTTCCAGCCGCTGATGGGAACGTTCTTCGGCGTGGCTTTCCGTAAGTACGGAACGCCCATTACGGCCATCATTGTCGGTGAATTCATCATTGCCATCATCTTTAACGGGTTCGTTGCGCTTGGCGCACCGACAACCGTCCAGAACATCGTGACCGGCGCGGCACTTCTTGTCATCGTGGCTCTCACAGCACGGGGCAAAAAGGGCTCTGTGGTCAAGTGAGGAGGACGGCATGGAAAAGAAAACACTGCTTGTTGCCGAGCATATTGACAAGCGTTTCGGAATCACCCATGCGGTGAATGATGTCAGCATCACCATCAGCGCGGGGGAGATCCGTGCGCTGATCGGCGAAAACGGCTCCGGAAAGAGCACCTTCTGCCAGATGCTGTGCGGAATCTATACCATTGGCGGCGGCACCTTTACGCTGGATGGCAAGGAACTGCACATCAGCAATCAGGTGGAGGCCAATAACGAAGGGGTCGCCATCATCGTGCAGGAAATGGGCACGCTTTCCGGGCTGACGGTGGCGGAGAACATTTTCCTCGGACACGAGGATCCCTTTGTCCATCACGGCATCAAGGACACCCGCGCCATGGTCAAGGAAGCCCAGCGGCTGCTGGATGAATACGGGTTCGGGCGGATTCGCGCCGGAATGATGATTGACCATTATAACTTCGAGGACCGCAAGCTGATTGAGATTGTCAAGGCGACGTACATGAAGCCGAAGATCCTCATCGTCGATGAGACCACCACGGCTCTTTCCCAGAACGGACGTCTTGAGCTGTACAAGATCATGGACAAAACCCGGGACGACGGACGCTCCGTCATCTTTATCAGCCATGACCTGGGTGAGGTTCTCGAACATTCGGATACCATTACCATTCTGCGGGACGGCGAGTACATCGACACCGTCAAAGCATCCGATGTGACAGAGGATGACCTCAAGCGTCTGATGGTCGGCCGTGAAATCGGTTCGGCCTATTACCGGACGGATTACGGGACGCCGATTTCGGATGAGGTGGTCCTCACGGTTGACAATGTATCGGTTCCCGGGCAGATTGAGAACATCTCCTTTAAGCTCCACAAGGGCGAGATTCTCGGCTTCGGTGGCCTTTCCGAGTGCGGAATGCATGAGGTTGGCAAGGCCATATTCGGCGCCTCCTGGGACCGGACCGGCAGGGTTACCCTGGCGGACGGAACGGAAATCAACGACATTCCCACGGCCATCCGGCACTCCATTGCCTATGCTTCCAAGGACAGGGACAATGAGTCGATTATCATCAATGAATCGATCAAGAACAACGTGGTTCTGCCCAGCCTTGAGGATCTGGCCACGCATAACATCCAGAGTGGGAAGAAGCATACCGAATTCGCTCAAAAGCATGCCGATCGGATGCAGACGAAAATGCAGCATGTGAATCAGTTTGTCTCGGATCTGTCCGGCGGGAACAAGCAGAAAGTTGTTCTGGCACGCTGGCTGGGGAAGGACAGCGATATTCTCGTGCTGGATTCACCGACCCGCGGTATCGATGTGAAGGTCAAACAGGCCATTTATGCGCTGATGGGCGAACTGAAAGGGCAGGGGAAATCGATCATCATGATTTCGGAGGAGATTCCCGAACTGCTGGGTATGTCGGACCGGATTCTGATTCTCAAAGACGGAAAGATCAACGGAGAATTCCTGCGCAGTGAGCAGCTGAATGAAGAAGAGCTCATTGCGAAGATGGTTTAAGGAGGCGAAGCAGATGGAAAACAAACGTTCAAATGAGGCACAGCCTTCAAAGCTTCGCATGTTCCTGACGAGTGATACGTTCAAGGGACTGCTTCCGTTTATCGGTCTGATTGTCATCGTCGTCGTGATGAATATCCTGACGCAGGGCAGCATCCTGAAGCCCAAGCGGATCCGGCTTCTGCTCTCCCAGGTCTACTATCCCATGATCGTTGCCACCGGTGTCTTCTTTGTCATGACACTGGGCTCCATTGACTTTACGGAAGGTTCGACTCTGGGCGTGGCCTCCATTGTGGTGAGCATGCTCTCCTTCTACAGCATCCCGCTGGCCATTCTGGGCGGCATCCTGACCGGTGCGGCCATCGGCGCACTGAACGGATTCTTCCATGTGAAGTTCAAACTGCAGAGCTTTATCGTGACGATCTGTACCATGTACCTGTTTCGGGGTGTCTGTGCCTATATGACGACGGAAACAGCCATCCCGGCCAGCGCCCAGATCAAGGCACTGGACAGCAACGAACTGAAAATCGGCATTACGGTGGCCGTTCTGCTGATCGCCTTCTTCTACTTCAAATTTACCCGAATCGGCAACGATGTAAAGGCCGTGGGCGCCGGCGAGACGGCGGCCCGCTTCTCCGGCGTCCGGACTGACCGTGTCAAGTTCCTGACCTTTGTGGTGGCCGGTGCTCTTACCGGACTGGCCGCATTCGTCAACGTCATCAAGGTCGGCTCCATTACCGCCACAGCCGATAACCAGCTGGAGACGCAGATCCTGATTTCTCTGGTTCTGGGCGGCCTGCCCATTACCGGCGGTGCCAAGGTCCGCTTCTCCAACATCGTCGTCGGCACCCTGATGTACACCGTTCTCAATAACGGTCTGGTCATGCTGGGCTTCGAATCGGCCACGCAGCAGCTGGTCAAGGGCATCATCTTCCTCATCTTTGTTGCACTGACCATTGACCGGAAGGCACTCAAGGTTATCAAGTAAGATTCCCGGAACTGTGCCAATAACGGACCATATATGAAAGGACCCGGACTGACCCGGGTCCTTTTCATATGTGTCTTTTGCCGGTCAGACAGTGACCGGATTGACTTTTTCCGCATGGCGACATACAATTCAGTTGATCTTTTGGCAGAAACGTCTCAAACAGGGGACTCCCGGGAAAACCGAACCCGGCCAACCGGTCTTATGGAAAGGAAAGTCACAGGGACAATATGAGAGAAAAGCGTAAGAGAACCGTCTCGCAGCCTGAGACCTGGTACTGGAAGTGGCGGACCGGTTATGATTCAAAGACGTTTCTGAATGCCTGCGGATCCCTGCTGATTACGACGTTTTTTGCGCTGTATAACGGATTCCTGGGCGTGATGCATGCATCGCCCTGGCATGGGAGCATCTGCGTGTATTACCTGCTGCTGGCGGTCCTTCGCTTCTCGATCCTGATGATGGAGAGGCATGCCCGGCGGCAGGAAAATGCAGAGGCGGAGAGGGGAAGGCTGAAAATCTATCTGGTCTGCGCC
>JAFUBF010000358.1 GCA_017460325.1 Clostridia bacterium
ATTAAGCCAGGGTTTTGCCTCCACCTTCCTCCAGGCTCCCTTCGCAGGGCCACCCTTGGCTTTGGCTGTATCCTTCCCGCTGAACTGGGCGGATTAGGGACTTTCACCCATTAGGCCGTGCGCTCGCCTCGCGCACAAGAAAAGATCCGGATGTTAATCCGGATCTTCCACGAGGATGCGGACCTGATCAGCCTCTACGGTGAGACGGATCTGTCCGCCCTTTGTCAGGCGACCGAAGAGCAGTTCATCGACGAACAGGGGCTTGACCTCGTTGCGAATGACACGGTCAATTTCACGGGCGCCGAACTGTTCGGAGATGCCATCCCGCCGGATCTTTTCCTCGGCTGCAGGATCGATCGTGAGGCGGACATCTTTCTTTTGCAGAGTATCGCGGAGCTCTGAAAGCTTCTTTGAAACGATCCGTCGCGCCATGTCCTCATCCAGATTGCGGAACAGAACGATCTTATCCAGACGGTTCCGGAATTCGGGCTGGAAGACGTTTCGTACCTCTTCCATCAGAACGCTGCTGCCCTGTGTCGGGCGGCCGAAGCCGATGGTTCCCTTCCCGATCCGGCTGGCGCCGGCGTTGCTGGTCATGATGAGGGTGATGTGTGAAAAGTCAGCCTTGCGTCCCTGATTGTCCGTCAGGGTGGCGTAGTCCATGACCTGCAGCAGGACATTGTAGATGTCCGGATGGGCTTTCTCGATTTCATCCAGCAGGAGGACAGCGGAAGGGTTCTTGCGCACGGCCTCAGTCAGAAGGCCGCCATCTTCATAACCAACATAACCGGCAGGAGAGCCGATGAGTTTGGCCACGGTGTGTTTTTCCTCGTATTCACTCATGTCAAAGCGGAGAAGTTTGACGCCCAGTTCCCTGGCGAGCGTCCGGGCGACCTCGGTTTTGCCCACGCCGGTGGGACCGACAAAGAGAAGAGAGGCCAGGGGTTTGTTTTCCTGAAGCAGGCCGGCCCTGGAGAACTTGATGGCGTTGACCACCTCGGTAATGGCGGCATCCTGACCGTAGATCTGCTGCTTCATCCGTGTTTCAAGGGTGGCGAGGGAGGAAAGGTCCTCGGCATCCACCGTTTCGATCGGAATGCGGCAGATGCCGGTCAGCATCTGGTTGATCAGCTCCCGGTCCACGATCTGTTCGGGATCATTTGTCGGGTGCAGTTTCCGGTAACTGCCTGCCTCGTCAATGAGGTCAATGGCCTTGTCCGGCAAAAAGCGTTCATGGATGTGCTTTCTGGCCATGGAGACGGCGTAGGGAAGGACGTCCTCCGCATAACGGACGCCGTGGAATTCTTCGTACAGAGGACGCAGCCCGTCCAGAATACGGATGGTTTCCTCCTCCGTGGGCTCGGTGATTTCCACGTTCTGGAAGCGTCGGACCAGGGATTTGTTCTTCTCGAAATACCGCTTGTATTCCTCAAACGTGGTGGCGCCGATAAACCGGATGTGTCCCTCTGAAAGATAGGGTTTCAGCAGGTTTGAGGCGTCCATGGATCCATCACCCGTCGCACCGGCACCGGCCAGATTGTGAATTTCATCAATGTAGATGATGGGCTTTTCCTCCTGCGCGATCTGGGACAGAACGCGCTTGAACCGCTTTTCAAATTCACCGCGGAACTGCGTACCGGCCAGCATTCCGCCCAGGTCCAGCATGTATACCCGGCTCCCCTTGAGCGCCTCCGGAACATCGCCGCTGCGAATCCGGCTGACGAGACCATAGGTAATGGCGGTTTTTCCGACACCGGGTTCACCGATGTGCAGGGGATTGTTCTTGTCTTTCCGGCACAGGATCTGCATGGTGCGGTCCAGTTCGGATTCGCGACCGATCAGTGGCTTGGGATTTTTGAGCGTGTCATTGAGGCATGGGGCCAGCACCGAAAGATCATCTGCGGAACCGGAGAGAGTCTCTGCCGGTCCGGCAGGGACAGGTTCCGGATCATCATCCGGTTCCATGGGCGAAAGTGCCTGAAGGAGATCGGTCATCTCCACTCCCTGGTCGAGGAGAAAATAGGTGGCGTAACAGTC
>JAFUBF010000359.1 GCA_017460325.1 Clostridia bacterium
ACCGGCTGGAATGTGTATTATGCCATTAATGTGGGGCACTGGCAATTCATTTTTTCGTTCAATAAATCCCAGAGGAGGGGCAGGTGAATGGACGTGGGAATTCCCCAATGTACGGACCGGGATTCGTTATATTCACGGCAGCGCGTATTTATTGGGCTTTAACGACAATTGCAACAGAAATGCGGTGGTGCTGTCGGAATGCTGGGACGATGCCGATGTGTTTCCCATCGACTAATGCTCAGGCGCCGTATCCCGCACCGATGGATGACGCCGTGGAAGGATATCAGTGGTTGCAGGACCAGGGATATGCACCTGAGAACATTGTGATTGCCGGGAATTCCGCTGGCGGTGGACTTTCCATCGGGACGACTTTGCGGTTGCGGGATGAAGGCATTGCGCTGCCGAAATGTCTGGTCCTTTCCTCCCCCTGGGCGGATGTCTCACAGGAGGGGGAAAGTTACACGTATAACCGCAAAAACGATGCCAGCTTCGGCAGTCTTTCGGATGATGCTGTCGGGCATAAGGCTCTGCCAACGACTTACGCGGGCAATGAGAGCGTGTACAATCTCCGTATCTCGCCAGTGTATGCGGAATACGAAGGGATGCCGCCTATGCTGATACAGGCAGGCACCACCGAGATGCTCCTGAGTGACAGCGAGACCGTGGCGGCCAGGACCGAGGCGGTGGGTGTCAATGTGCGGCTCATTGAATACAGGGGAATGTGGCATACCTTTTACACGGCCATGAAGCAGTTCCGTGAACAGAAAGAGGCCCGGCAGGCTACTGAGAACTTTATTCACGCGCTGTAATGCGGTACAATACAACTGTTGCTGCCTGAACGGCGGCGACAGTTTTTCAGTGAGGGATTTTCTATGAAACAATACATCGTTGATGCCTTTACCGACACGGTGTTCCACGGGAACCCTGCGGCGGTGTGCGTCATGGACAGGTGGCCGTCGGATGAGCTGATGCAGGCCATTGCCATTGAGAACAATTTCTCTGAGACTGCCTTTACGGTAAAGGAAGGGGCCCGGTGCTTGGCACCGGTTTGTCAGACAATGTCTCCTGCCGGTCAGGCGGTGCCGAAAGCCAAAGCAGCATCAGAAGAGGGCGAGACTTACGGCCTGCGCTGGTTCACACCGGGTGGTGAGATTGATCTGTGTGGCCACGCAACCCTGGCTGCGGCCTGGGTATTGTATCACTTCTTTGACATGGAGGCTCCGGTGATCACGTTCCTTACCCGCAGCGGCGCTTTGCATGTTGCCCGTGAGGGGGAACGGATGGTCATGGACTTCCCTGCATATCATCTCAACCCGGTTCCGGTGACAGATGCCATGGCGGAGTCACTGGGTGTCTGGCCCGTCGAGGCCTGGCTGGACCGGGACCTCATGCTTGTGCTCAGTGACGGGGATGCCGTACGTGCGCTCAAACCTGATCCCCAAAAGCTCAGGCAGCTGGATGGCCTGCTGACCATCGTGACGGCACCGGCGCAGGGGGAGTATGACTGCATTTCCCGCGTCTTTGCGCCCAAACTCAATGTGCCGGAGGATCCGGTTACCGGCTCCGCCCACTGCATGATCGCCCCGTACTGGGTGCATAGACTGAACAGGCCTAAAATACGTGCTTTCCAGGCCTCCGCGCGTCAGGGAGAGATGCAATGCACCCTCAGCGAAAATCGGGTCAGAATTTCGGGATGTGCGACGCTGTTTGCCATTTCGGAGATTGCGGGTACGATGCAGACAGCATTCGGATCGTGACATCGCATATGCCACGGGTCATGAGGCTGAGGGGTGAATGCGAAGGGAGGTATGTCTGCCGGTCCGTTTATGCGCATGCGGATCTTTCCAATGGGAAGGCCCTAATATACAGGGAGGAGAGACCTGCCCTTATCGTTGGCGCTGCCGGGAACTACGGAAGCGTATCTGGCAGCACATAAGACCGACTGCCCGGAACAGACAGGGGTTGCTTGCCCGGCCCTTCCGAACATTTGCAGTACCTGTGATGAAGTATTTGCCGGGGGATTATGGGAAGAGTGATCAATACACAGTGCACGGAATAGCGGATGCTTCGGAATGTCCTCTTGACAGAAAACGGTTATAAACATAAACTTCCAGAATTTTGGTACTAACTCGTACCAAAATCCCGAAATAATTCCTTCTGTTCGTGCTCGGATCCTTCACCGATTTGGGCAACTTTGGGTTTGGGACCAGGCTTTGTCCGTGGACTGCCATCCCTATTTAATAGTGAGCAGGTGGCGGGTAGTTCACGAAAGCGGCAAGCAGAAATAGGTCGGGGAGGCGGACCGGCGCAGAACGTTCTTGCGGACAGCAAATCGTATCTGAACGGAGGGATGTTTCCTCTTGCCGGGAAGCGGAATTCGGCCGTGAGCTTCACCGGATTTCTGGAAATGCATAAGGCAGGCTATCGAAACGAATCGGTCTTTATATCGGGCGAATCGGACAGGCTGGAAGACCGGGCGTACTTTGAGCAGGCTTGGTGGGGCCAAAAGGCCGCTTTAGATTAACCCGACCGGATCTCCGAAAAAAACCGTCTGTGTGGAGGGACTTTTGACTCGCGGCGTTGATGCATTGCACGCGGACGTGTTTTCGTGATACAATCCGGAAAGCAGCAAATCCCGGCAGAAACCTCAGGCAGAGTGAAACAGGCTCTGACAGGGATAAAGACGGACAGCCGGGGAATATGCGGACAGGAACGAGGCAGTATGGATCAGAAAAAAGCGGGAGTGCTTCTATCCTACGGGCAGACCATTCTCTCAACGATTCTTTCACTGGTGTACACACCGGTTATGCTCCGCCTTCTTGGGCAGAGCGAGTACGGCACCTATACATTGGTTGCCGGCTTTATCTCCAATCTCAGCCTGATGAGTTTCGGACTGGGAAGTGCTTATATGCGCTTTTTTACCCGGGCGGAGGCACGGGAGGGGGAGGCGGGCGTTGCCAAAATCAACGGCATGTTCTTTACCATCTTCCTGGTTATCGGTGCGCTCAGTCTGTTGGTGGGCGGGGTGCTGGTGGCCAATGTCCACCGGATCTTTGCGGCAAAGCTGACCCCGAAGGAAATTGAAAC
>JAFUBF010000360.1 GCA_017460325.1 Clostridia bacterium
AACATGAAAGGAGCTTTCAATGCGGGAAGAACAACTGCTCAGCGTTGGCATCGACATTGGAACCTCCACCACTCAGTGTGTGTTCAGTCTCCTGACTTTGAGCAATACTGCCTCGGCCTTTTCCGTTCCCCGCATCCGGATTACGGAGAAAAAAATTCTGTACCGTGCTCCTTTGGTTCTGACCCCGCTACTGAACAGCGATACCATTGATGCTCCGGCCCTTGAAACCATTGTCCGGGAAGCGTACCGTTTGGCCGGCATTTCACCCACGGAGATCCGTCTCGGCGCCGTCATCATTACCGGGGAAACGGCGCGAAAAGCCAATGCCAGAGCCGTTACAGAGGCACTGTCACAGCTGGCCGGTGATTTTGTGGTCGCCACCGCCGGCCCTTCCCTTGAAAGCATTCTGGCAGGACGCGGCTCCGGTGCCGCAGATCTTTCCGTGCACCGGGGGCGACGCGTCCTGAACCTGGATATCGGCGGCGGCACTACCAACATGGCTCTGTTTTCCGGAGGCAGCCCGGTTGCTGACGGATGCCTCAATCTGGGCGGACGCCTGCTGCGTTTCCATCCGGACCGGCACACCGTACTTTCCTTTACCCCTGCCATGGAGCAGATTGCCCTTGACTCGGGAATCCGTCTCCGGGAGGGTGCTTCCCTTTCCGATGCGGAGCAGGAACATCTGGCGGAGCGAATGGCGCAGGTTCTGGAGGAGGCCGCCGGACTGCGACCCCGTACGGCTCTGTATCATGCACTGGTCGTGGAGCACGAACTGCCGGATCAGCCGGAGGCGGAACTGTTTACCTTCTCCGGCGGGGTGGCCGACTGCATTTACAATCTGTCCGGGGACAGTTCCCGGTTCTGCGATATGGGAGAGGCTCTGGGGCGTGCCCTGGCCAGATCCCGCTTTTTCGAACAGCAGCGCGTGCTCCGTCCGGCGGAAACCATTCATGCCACGGTTATCGGAGCGGGGGCTTACAGCGTGACCGTCTCCGGCAGCACCATTCAGTTCAGCGACATTCATTTTCCCCTGCCGTCTCTGCCTGTTGCCAATGTCCCCTTCTCCTCTGCCGAGGATATTCCGGAACTCGCCGCAGCCATCCGCAACCAGCTTCGGATTTTTGACGGTGAATGTGCGCTGTACATGCAGGGCATTGCCAACCCTTCCTGGGGGGACATTACCGCTGTGGCAAAGGAAATTGCCGAGGCCATGCAGCCCTGTAACCCAAAGGTCCTGATCCTCCGGGAGGACATGGCCAAGGCGCTGGGCCAGGCGCTTTCCCGCTGCTGGCCGAAAGGAACACCCTTTCTCTGTCTGGACGGGATCGAACTGATGTACGGGGACACCGTAGACATCGGCGAACCGCTGAGTGGCGGTCGTGTCGTTCCCGTTATTGTCAAAACATTGGCTTTTTCACAGGATACAGGGAGGAACTGACAAATGCGGCTCAGCGTTACTTTGGGCGGCCATACCTATACATTCCGGGAAGTCCGGGAGGTCATGGGAAAGGCTAACGATGAAAAGTCCGGTGACCACCTGGCCGGTGTCGCGGCGGAATCGCCCCAGGAGCGGGTAGCCGCCCGAATCGTGCTCAGCAACCTGACGGTTTCGGACATCTGCGAGCATCCCGCCGTCCCCTATGAAGAGGATGAGGTTACCCGGCTGATTCTGGATGACCTCAACACCACCATCTATCACCGTTACCGGAAT
>JAFUBF010000361.1 GCA_017460325.1 Clostridia bacterium
CAGAGGAAATACCAGTATCCTCAAACAGTTTCTGCTGAGGATAACAGGCCTCGAGCTGTGCATTCGTCAGATACAGGGTATGGATGGAACGGTACAGAATAAAGAGGGATGTCACCCCATTCATAACCCATTCCTGGTCAAAAAACCGGAACATGTCCTCTTTGAGAGCTGCAGCTCTGCCACTGCCCACGGCTTCTTTGCGACTCCCCGAATCTGGCAGAGTGTCGCCTTCTGTCAGCGCCGTTTCATTCATCATACAATTCTGGAAAATCAGATCAATCGAAAGGATATCCGACTCTCCGGTTTCAGGTTTGCACAGTCGCTCAACCTGTGTCTGAAAGCGGCGAATCAGTGAGATGGCCTCATCAGCTTTTCCATTTTCAAAAAGCCGGACAACCGCATGATCCACAGTCTCACCCGTCAGATAGGGCATGACAAGCATATTCCCCTTCTTCATGTAGGGAATGATCTGATCACTGTTCAAACGCTGCTGAATGGAAAGAATTCCCTCCAGATGGGACTGTCCTTCCCTGAATACCGCCAGCTTCTCCACGGTGTCATTGTTCCGAATGCGCGTAATAACCCGCTTATCCGGCTGCCGCTCCGGTGTGAACGAGGCATAAGTCAGATCCGTCAGGGTTGCTCCCCCGCACCCGCATTCCACAAAGAAGGAATTCGCCATAAAGGGAAACGCACCGTTTTCAACCACATCCCCAAGAAGGTCCCTTTCGTTCAGCGTCAGAAGCGGCCTTCCCGTATAGTAATCCTTTACTTTATCGGACAGGCGTCCTTTCGGCAGATAACGGTCCGAATATATGGCAAGAGGGAATTTATAATCCGGCAGCGGATAAAAAAACTGCTGCTGAACAAAACCGCAGGACGTAAGGATCTCCGAAAGATCATGTCTTGAATACGTCTCAATTCCCTTTTTCCGGTCATAGCCCCGAAGTCCGACATACGGCTTTGACAGGTGATCCTCCAGTGCGCCACACCAGTATTTGAGACCAAATCGGTTTTCAATAGCCAGAAGGAGTTTACCCCCGGGTTTCAGAAGTCCGCGGATGCGATTCAGAAAATTAGCCGGTTCGCCATTCTCCGTAAACAGTCTGGCATATTCAAATACGCCTATCAGGGTTATGACATCAAACTGATGATCAAATTCCATCCGGTTGAAATTCCCCACCCGGACAGTCAGATTTTCAAAATGACTATGCCGTTCAAACAGAACTTTTGCCCGATTTACCGTCAGCTCAACCGCCGTTACCGTTCCCCCTGTACGGCAGAGCGTTCCCGTAACAGCTCCCATCCCGGCGCCGATTTCCAGTACATCATCAGAGGGGCTGAAATCATACCAGTTCAGAATATCCTCCCGAACAGGTGACAGATGGTAATTCACCGGCCAGCTGCTGTCTCTCATTAACACATCGCTGTAATCGCCTGCCGGACGTCCCTTAACATACTGGAATATCTGTGCCTCAATTGCTGCCCCGTCCGAATATTTTTCCGGAGGATTGGTTTCCTCAACAATCCATTTTGCCATAAGTTCCCTCTTTGTCGCAGGCTTGTCAGCCCTGCCGTCGTTTCCGTTTACGATCCGTTTTATCCAGTGCTTCCCGGTCCCGTTACTTTCGAGAAAACAGTTCTTTGCCCTTCCTCAGAATGGCCTCCCGTTTCAAAAACAGCAGCAGAGCAGCTGCCAGGAGCAACGACAGACGAGCCCAGAACCAGGGATAAAGCAAATGCAACACCAATGCCATCGCCAGAGCGAGAACCGTCAGTCCCAGCACATCCGCAAGTGGATAAACCGGTTTCACTTTAATCTCCTGCCTGCAGATTCTGCACATCATCCGGTAGTGCAGAAACGTGTAACACAGATAGGAAATCAGTGTGGTATAGGCAGCGGCCTTCCACCCGAAGCGGGGAATACAGACCGCATTCAGGACGATATTCAGTATTGCAGCCAGACTGGTGGTCAGTGTTATCGTCCATTTCTTCTCATAGTAGAACTCAAATTCTGCAAACAGCGTATACATGTACATGATAAACACACTGATTGTGACCGGCGCGATAATATCCACGGCCTCCGAATAAGCTTCCGGGGCAAAGAGGCGGACGAGTTCAGGCGCTACCGCAATCAGCAGCAGATCAACCGCAGCGACCACTTCCATGCTCAGTATTCCGAGAGAGCGAAGCTCCTGTGCTTTCCCGTCTCTGATTTTCCGGTACACGGTCGGCTCCAGCGTATGAATCAATGCCGTGTTCACAATCTGCATTCCCAGTGAAATCATATACCCGAGACTGTAGATGCCGGCTGCATCACTGCCGGCCATACGCTCAATCATAATCCGGTCGGAACTCGCAAGGATTGTCTGGGAAAGGTAATGCGGGATAAGTGGTGTCGCAAAACAGATCGCATATTTCCAGTACTTCCCGTGAAAAAACGACTTTCCCCTCCACACCTGACTGATAAACAGTCCGGAAAACAGAATGACTTCCACCAGTGCCCAGGATAAGATCCGTCCCGTTACCCTGTCTTCCATGCCCATGACAGCCAGAATACCGGCAGCCTGCTTAAAAAAAGCGGCAACAATCGTCAGGATAATCAGTGCCCGAACCCGCATCTGCGTTCGCTGATAGGTTGACCAGTAACTGAAGACACCGCTTGTCCAGATCAGAATCAGCATGAGATACAGATGTACTGGCGATAATTTTGTCAAAAGGACAAGCGGTCTCTCAAACAGGCGTACCAGGATCAGCCACACGGCAACCAGTGAAAAGGACAGCCCCTGCAACGAAGCGGTAAAGCGCTCCTTATCCGCCTCAAATTTCACAATTCCCTGCGAATAACAGCCATAGAAGATCCTCAGCGAAACAAATACGCCAAAGATTTCAAACCAGGAATAAAAGATGTTGTAATTTCCGTATTCCTCCGTCGTCATCAGTCTGGTAAAAATCGGTGTTGCCAGAACAGAAACACCTCGCTGAACCAGTGAACAGAAAAAATATCCGATGACCACACGCACATTCAGAGGAATCTCATTCAGTTTTCGAAGCTGTGTTTTTATCCGCTTCATTCCAATATCCGTTTCAACAGTCTGTTAGATTTGTTTTCAGTCACGTATCCTGTATCCTGATTTCTTCCGGTTTTACAGGACGTTCTTTTTCACACCGTTAATCAGCAGCATAAAGAGCGGTTCAGGCAGAAATGAGCCAACCAGCTCAAACAGGCTTACCTGCGGATTAAACCGTCTGTATCGCAGTACCGTTCCGGCAGCTCCCGGTGTATGATGAAACAGCGCCTGTCTCGCTTTTGCCCAGGCAAGCGCCTCTGTAATTTCCTGATGCAACTCCGGCAAATCCGCAAAACGCCGTTCCAGCCAGGTCAGCCGGTCAACCAGCTGATCAATCCGAATCCGTGCATAGCTCTGTTTGTCATTCACCCCGGCCATGACAAGCGTCTGATTATCCAGATGAACCCGATACCGGATCAGCGGTTCCGGCAGGGAATGAACCCGTCCCCGTGTTGCGGAAAACAGCGTCAGATAATGATCGTGGACCATGCTCGGGCAAAACGGTGCCGCTTCCCTGGCTGTATCAGCCCGGATCAGCACCGTACAGCCAGCCGCAAAATTGGATATCAGCATCTGACTGGCAAGACCATTTCCGGAGCGAAACACATGATGGCGGCGCACTTTGGTGATGCTGTCGGCAACCTGCTTTCCCTCTCCGTCGATGATGTACATATCCGAGCAGACCAGCTCAGCCTTCGTTTCCTCAATGGCTTTCTGCAAAACAGTCAGTTTTTCCGGAAGCCAGATATCATCCTGATCACAATAGGCAAAATACTCGCCTTCGGCCTCAAGTGTCAGACGTTCAAACGTGCGATTGGAACCGAGATTCTGCTCATTTCGATGTATCTCTACGGGAAAACGGTGAATGCACGACTGAATCAGCGAACTGATGTCATCAAAGCTCACAGTAGGTGAGGCATCATCCCGGACATAGAGCCGTAAGTTGGGATAGGTCTGCTGATCCAGCGAATTCAGCTGTTCTCTCAGCCAGTCCATTCTGGGCTCATATACGGCCATCAGAATGGCGATCAATGGTTTATC
>JAFUBF010000362.1 GCA_017460325.1 Clostridia bacterium
CAAAGGATGGACGACGGTGATCATGGCGTATCCTGACCGGTTGCCTCTGCTGAGCGCATAGTGCCGGATGATGGTGCGGTTCAAGGACTTCAGCATAGAATGCAATCCTTTTGTAAAATACGAGTACGGGCAGACCGAGGTGGACCTGGATAGTCTGGGAATTAAGATCGCGCGTGCCTTACGCAGGATGTCAGATACTCGTTTAATTACGGAGTGAATTTCATTACCATTACGGTTTGAGCCGGACCTTTTCCTGCAGACCATCGGAAACTGTCCGGACAGGCCTGCATGGGTTTTCTTTTCCGGATTCCGGCTGGCAGAGCGACGACGCGGAAACGTCCTGAAGCATATAAAACGATTGTAATCCTGTATTTCGGGATGGATTACAGTCGTTTTTTCGTTGTATCGGAACGCAGCCGTATGATAAAATGCACACGTCTTGAGAAAGTTGCCCGGCGTTTCTCCTGAATCGGAGCGCTGAGGAGAATGAAAGAATCATGTGGAGGTTTACAATGGTTAAGGATGCGAAGGACAGAGCGCAGTCTCTGAATGTTGCCTATATCGGCGGTGGTTCCCGTGGCTGGGCCTGGGGATTTATGATGGATCTGGCGATGGATCCGAGTATGTGCGGAACAGTCCGCCTGTATGATATTGACCGCCCAGCGGCGGAGCGCAATGAGATCATCGGCAACAAGATCAGCGCACATAAGGATGCGGTGTCCAAGTGGCACTATGAGGTCAGCGACTCCCTTGAGGCAGCGCTCAAAGGCGCAGACTTTGTTGTGATCTCCATTCTTCCGGGTACTTTTGAGGAAATGCGTTCGGATGTGCACCTGCCGGAGCGTGTCGGCGTGTGGCAGCCGGTCGGCGATACGGTGGGAGCAGGTGGCTTCATGAGAGCCATGCGTACCATTCCGATGTATGTGACCATCGCGGAAGCCATTCGTGATTACGCGCCGGAGGCCTGGGTCATCAATTATACCAACCCCATGTCCCTGTGTGTGCGTACGCTGTACGAAGTGTTCCCGCAGATCAAGGCCTTTGGCTGCTGCCATGAGGTTTTCGGAACGCAGAAACTCCTGTGCGCCATGCTGGACAAAGAGCATGGCATCAAGGGTGTGACCCGTCAGGATCTGTATACCACGGTGACCGGCATCAACCACTTCACCTGGCTGACGACGGCCAGTTATAAGGGAATCGACCTGATGCCGCTGTATGCGGAATTCGCGGATAAATACTTTGAGAACGGTTTCAGTGAGGGCGGAGACAAGAACTGGATGAACTCCAACTTCGAATGTGAACATCGTGTAAAGTTTGATCTTTTCCGCCGTTACGGTGCCATTGCGGCCGCCGGTGACCGTCATCTGGCTGAGTTTACCGCCCCCTGGTATACGCTGAATCCGGAGACGGTTGCACAGTGGAAGTACGCGCTGACCACGGTCGACTGGCGCGTTTCGGATTTGGGCCGTCGCCTCGAGCGTTCGGACAACCTGATCAGCGGCAAGGAAGAGCTGGTGCTCAAGCCCTCCGGTGAGGAAGGACATCTCCTGCTCAAGGCTGTTCTGGGACTTGGTGATCTGGTTTCCAATGTCAATGTGCCTAACCGCGGGCAGATTCCGAACCTGCCTCTGGGCTCTGTGGTGGAAACCAATGCCATGTTCGGCCGTGACCGGATTGAGCCGGTCTTTGCCGGTGCGATGCCCTCCAATATTCTGCCGCTGGTCGCCCGCCACATCTACAACCAGGAGAATACGCTGCGCGCCGCGCTGACCTGTGATCGCAAGCTTGGATTCAGCACATTCATGAATGATCCTCAGATGGCCTCCGTGTCCATTAAGGACGGCCAGAAGCTCTTTGATGAGATGCTGGAGAATCAGCGGAAATACCTTCCCTCGAAGTGGTTCGAGTAATTCATTTGCATACCTTGTCCGGTAGAAACAGAAGAGAATCCCTTTCGGGATTCTCTTCTGTTTCTACCGGACCGGAATCCGTCCGACCTGAGACAAACCATGCCATTACGACAGGAAAAGCGGCGCATGCCGGGTAGGCAGTACTGCGGGTTGTTTCCTCTCCTCAGAAAGAAATCCCGCAGAAACATGAAAAACAGCAGGAAAAACCTGGTTGACGATCAGCGAATCATGCTCCGTTCAACAGGGGGTCGATTTTTCGGATCGTCTGATCTGGAATCAGAAACGGATGTGCTCTGTAAATGTTGCCTGGGTTTTCGGCACAGTATGATTGATACGAACAGGAACTGAGCGAAGCCCTTGGAGACTTCTGGAAGAGGCATGCAGAGGAAGAAATTGCAAAGATGCGGGAGCAGGTGAACAACGACGAGATCCGGACGAACATCGGTGGCGGGGCCTTTTGGAATAGCAACGGGAATTCCCTTCCCGCCGACTGCGCTGAGATTCTGGGGCACACGGATTTCCCCTTCAGCCTGGTGGAGACTGCTGGAGCAAGGGAAGCGCAGATTGAGATACTCAAAGAACATGGAGGCAATTTGCCACTGGCTTTAAACGCATTGACGCAGCATGCACAGAGGCTGGTGTCAAGTACGAGTTCTTGCGGGAGGAGTACGGTTTCACGGTCAGATTCCACAGGCATTGTGGAGAAGGATGGAATACAGATCCCAACGGATTTATCTCGAAAACCGAAAACCGAGATGGAAATCGAGATAGAAAACGAGATGCAACCAAGGCAGACGAGATGGAAAAAAGGTGCCTGATGGTTGAAGATGCCTTTAGAAGAAATCCAAGTAGTACAATAACAAATGTGGCCATCGAATTAGGAATTTCAAGGCAAAAGGTTGAGCGTGCTGTTTCCCGTCTTCAGGCCACTGGGCGATTAAGGCATGAGGGATCAACCAAAGGCGGTACTTGGATTGTGGAAAGTTGATCACAGATGCCCTCCAATCCCCATCCCAGACTCCCCGTTGGGGTGGCGGAGGGTTTTTGATTAAGTTTAATGTTGACAGCCCAGCTCATTACCACCATTCTTATCGACTCCCCCTGATAAGCATGGCAGTGATGGGCTGGGCTTTTTTGTCGTTATTGACAGATCATCCGGGCCACTCTTTACAAATTTTCTCCTCGACTCTTCCAATGTGTATCTTTCAGAGGTACTGTCCTGACCTATAAAAATCCAGCCCCGACTGCTGCATCTGGAGTCCTCCAGAGGAACGGAGCGCAGCGGCGGCTGAAATTGAGGAGGGTCAGGGGATGATCAGGGCAAACAGTATCCGGGATTGGGTACGCGAACACACACTGCAG
>JAFUBF010000029.1 GCA_017460325.1 Clostridia bacterium
TGAGGTGGGACCCCGGAGTTATTTCAAAATCATTTAGAAAAGTTGGAGGATGAATGAAGTGAGGAATTTCTTCGGCATCTTTTTCAGCAGATACATTCTGTCGGCAATTGTGGCGTGGGCGGTGGCCCAGGCGATTAAAGTGGTTCTGACGCTTGCAATGACCAAGAAGTTTGATAAATCACGTGTTCTTGGTTCAGGTGGGATGCCGAGTTCCCATTCATCCATGTCCGTGGCACTGCTGACCACCATCGGGTTCCGGGTCGGATTTGATTCGGCGGTATTCGCCATCGCCTTCTGCTTTGCCTGTGTGGTCATGTATGACGCGGCCGGCGTGCGACGGTCGACCGGGAAGAATGCGCAGACACTGAACCTGCTGCTGGATGTGCTGAATGGCGAGGGAATGATTTCCGATGAGGAACGGCTCAAGGAACTGGTTGGTCATACGCCGCTGCAGGTGGCAGCCGGTGCGATTCTGGGCATTTTCATCGGGTTTCTCTTCGGAACGGTAAACGTTCCGGCCTGATCAGTGCCGGACTGATTTCCGAAAAAAGAGTGGACCCGGTGCTCTGCACCGGTTTGTCAAAACATGTCTCCTGTCTATCATCCGGCGCCGAAAGCCAACGTCATAAAGAGGAGGTGAACCTTGTGAGAATTCTACCGACCATTTCCGGACCTGAGGATGTGAAAAAACTGTCGCTGGAGGAATGCGAGCAGCTTTCAAACGAGGTTCGTCAGTGCATTATTGACACCATCTCCCGACAGGGTGGGCATCTGGCCTCCAATCTGGGAATCGTGGATCTGACCATTGCCATCCACCGTTCCTTTGACAGTCCGAGAGACCAGCTGATCTTTGATGTCGGGCATCAGGTCTATGCGCACAAGCTCCTGACCGGCCGTCAGGACATTTTCAAAACCCTGCGTTCCTATCACGGGATGAGTGGATTTCCCTCCCGGGCGGAGAGTGAACATGATCTGTTTGACACCGGTCACTCCTCAACGTCCATCTCCATGGCACTGGGACTGGCAAGAGCCCGGGACCTGAAGGGCGAAAACCATCATGTGGTGGCCATTGTGGGAGACGGGGCGCTGACGGGCGGCGAATGCTATGAGGCCATGAACGATGCGGGACAGGGCCCCACCCGTCTCATTGTGATTTTGAATGACAATGGGATGTCCATTTCCAAAAATGTGGGGGCCATGTCCGAGTATTTCAAAAAGATCCGGGCCAGTGCCTCCTGGTACGGGGGAAAGAAAAAAATTAAGGCCCGGATCACCCGAATCCCCCTGATTGGCAAATGGCTTGCCAAAGTGAGCGAGAACATCATGAACATGCTGAAATCGGTCACCACGGGCGGCGAGCTGTTTGAAGCACTGGGGTTCCGGTACCTGGGGCCCTTTGACGGGATGAACATTGAGGAAATGAGCCGCGTCTTTGAGCAGGCGAAGGCCATTCCCGACGTGCCTGTGCTGATTCACGTTGTGACCCAGAAAGGGCATGGATATGATCTGGCGGAATGCCAGCCGGAGCGATTCCACGGAACCGGTCCGTTCCGGGTGGAGACGGGACTCAAGCGGGGCCTGTCCGGGTCGAAAAGTGCCGCCAACTGTGCCGGGGAGATCCTGGTCCGGCTGGGGTCGGAGGATGAACGGGTTCTGGCCATCACGGCTGCCATGCAGTCCGGAACAGGGCTCAGCGGGTTTGCCAGGTATTTCCCGAACCGGTTCTTTGATGTGGGGATTGCCGAGCAGCATGCGGTCAGCCTCTGCGCGGGCCTGGCCCGCGGGGGCTTCCGGCCGTTTTTCGCCGTGTATGCCACCTTCCTCCAGAGAGCCTATGACCAGATGATTCACGATGTCTGTCTGCAGAACCTTCCGGTCTGCATCCTGGCGGACCATGCCGGTCTGGTGGGTGATGACGGGAAAACCCATCACGGAGTGTTTATCCTGCCCATGTGTCTGTCCATGCCGAATCTGCTGGTCCTGGCCCCCCGGGACAGTGTCGAGATGGAACTGGCCATGCGGGCTGTGCTTAAGGCCGATTCACCCTCTGTGATTGCCTATCCGAAGGAACAGATTGAACCGTATGCCGCCGATGTGGAGGGCAGGTCCTTTGAGATCGGCCGGTGGCAGATTCTGAAA
>JAFUBF010000363.1 GCA_017460325.1 Clostridia bacterium
ATTGACGCAGATACAGTCTCCATCACGAATGAGGGAGACGGCTTCATCAGGTGACATGATGCGGTACATGGCTGGATTTCCTTTCCAATGACCGGCCCTGTGCCGTATTTCCAGGCAGCGGGCTGAGATTCGCCGCATGATACCCTGTCCGGCCAAATTCCTGCAAGCATTTGAACGGATTCGTCAGTTGAAATCGAAAAGGGATTATGCTACACTGTACCGGAAAAAACAGGGATGAGTCTATTTCCACCGTGCACGGTCATTTTCGGTGAGCCCGGGAGATTTACCGGTCATTGACCGGAGACCCTGACACATTTTAGGAGGAGACGGATGAATACAGACACCATCATCCGCGGAAGCCGCAAAACGGTTCTCATCGTGGAGGATGAGCTGGTCAATCAGCAGCTGCTTGGATTTATTCTGAAAGGTTCATACAACGTCCTTTATGCCAGAAACGGACAGGAGGCGCTGGATATCCTGCATTCCGGGCAATACCGGATATCCATGATTCTCCTGGATATCATCATGCCGGTGATGGATGGGATTACCTTTCTCAAGCGGGCGGCAGAGGATGAGCAGATTCATTCCATTCCCATCATCGTCCTGACCAGCGACAATGAGATGGAACTTGAGACGTTCCGCCTGGGGGCCATGGATTTCATCAAGAAACCCTATGACATGCCGGATATCATTCTGGCCAGGGTCCGCCGGATCATTGAGTTCGTGGAAGACCGGGAAATCATAAAGGATGTGGAGCATGATCCCATAACCCGGCTCTACAACCGGAATTTCTTCTTCGAATACAGCCGTCGCCTGATGGACAGTGAAAAGGACCGCACCTTTGACATGCTGGCCATTGACATCGACCGGTTCCGAATCGCCAATGAGGTGTATGGAAGGGCGTTCGGGGATCAGGCGCTCAGGGCACTGGGGGACGGAATCCGTCGGATTCTCCATGACCGCGTGGGCATCGGATGCCGGGCAGATGCGGATCTGTTCTACGTGCTGATTGAGCATGGACCGGATCTCAGGGAATGCCTGGATGTGGTCCGTTCCTGTATGCGGGACGGGGACCATCAGTCCCTTCTGCGTATACGGATGGGGGCCTACCGGGAAGTCGGCACGGAACACCCCATCAGCTGGTATGCCGAGGCGGCCGGGTCTGCCTGCGACAGCATTCGCGGGAACTACCAGACGGACATCATGGTTTACGATGAGGAACTGTACCGACGGGAGTTGATGCATGAACGCCTGATTGCCGATGTGGATACGGCCATTGAGGAGCGCCAGTTTATCGTGTACTTCCAGCCCAAATACGCCATTCAGGGCGATCGGCCGGTGCTGGTGAGTGCAGAGGCCCTGATTCGCTGGATTCATCCGGAACTGGGATTTATCAGCCCCGGCGACTTCATCCCGCTTTTTGAGGAAAACGGTCTGATCCTGAAAGTGGATCATTATGTGTGGCAGGAATCGGCCCGGCAGCTGCGGAGCTGGAAGGACCGGTACGGACTGGATCTGCATGTGTCTGTCAATGTTTCGCGTAAAGATCTGTTCAGCCGTGAACTGAGTGATGAACTGCAGGATATTGTCAGAGAAAACGGTCTGAACATGGGTGATCTGATGCTTGAGGTAACGGAATCCGCTTACGCACAGGATACGGAACAGATGCTGAGGGCCGTGAAAACGCTGCGGGATGCTGAATTCAGGATCGAAATGGATGACTTCGGTTCCGGCTATTCTTCTTTGAACATGCTTTGCCTGATGCCCATTGACGCCCTGAAGATCGACATGAAGTTTGTCCGGAACATTGCCACATCAAAGACCGGTTACCGGATTGTGGAGCTGGTGGTTGAAATGGCCCGGGCGCTGAATGTCCCCACCATTGTCGAGGGTGTTGAGGACGGGGAACAGTATGAGCTGATCAAACGTGTCGGGTGCGACATTGTGCAGGGATATTATTTCTCCAAGCCGGTGACGGCGAAGGATTTTGAAAAGCTGATCGAGAAGGAAGTCGATCAGCGGAAAAACGGATAAAGACAGGTAACCGGCTGAGCCGGGGAAAGGAAAGAAAAGATGCTGACGTTGCAGACACTCACGGAATACGGGGCAAATGTAAAAGAGGGAATGGGCCGCTGCCTGAACAATGAGGCCTTTTATCTGAGAATGGTCCGGCTGGGTCTTTCGGATGAGAATTTTGAGAAACTGAAGGCGGCGGTAGATCGCAAAGATGCGGTTGCAGCATTTGAAGCGGCTCATGGCTTGAAAGGTTCCATTGGGAACCTGGCACTGACACCGATTTTTAACCCCGTGTGCGAGATCGTGGAACTGCTTCGCGGGAAAAAGGAAATGGTGGATACCGGGACGCTGGTGGATACCGTCCTGTCTGAACGTGAGAAGCTGCTGAAACTGGATGCGTAAGGAAAAGGATACGGACAACCGTATCCTTTTTTCGTGTTGACGTGGGGGAAGGAGACTCATATGCTGATTCGTTCCTGTTCATCCGCCCTGGGGCGGATCATCCTGGCAAGCGACGGGGAGGCGCTGACCGGTCTCTGGTTTGAGGGGCAGAGATACTGCCCTGCGGGTATCGTCCCTCAAACAGAGAAAACGTGTCCGGCTCTTGCAGAGACGGAGCAGTGGCTGGCTGCGTATTTTGCCGGGCAGAGGCCGGATTTTCGCCCCGAGATCCGGTTTCACTCGACACCGTTCCGGGAAATGATCTGGGGACTGCTCCTTGAGATTCCTTACGGGGAGTCGCGAACGTATGGTGAGATCGCCGATGAAGCGGAGCAGCGGACTGGCAGGGGATGTTCCCCACGTGCCGTAGGAGGTGCCGTGGGTCACAATCCGATTTCCCTGCTGATTCCCTGTCATCGGGTGATCGGGGCTGACGGGAAAATGACCGGATATGCAGGCGGAATGGATCGGAAACAGGCTCTGCTGCGGCTTGAACAGGGAAGTGCTCCGGACCTGTTCGCAGAGGGGAATCGCCTTTTTTCCGGGAAAACACCGGACATCCTGTGATAAACAGAGAACCTGGTCAGGCAACGCAGCCGCTGCCTGCTCCACTGTAAAACGGAATGTTACATTCGAGAGGGACGTATCGTGTTGAAACGTATTTTGTATGATATGCATATCCATATCGTAAATAATTAAGCATAATTCACAATAATTGTGATAGAGTATTTACAATAATCCTGCGCTTGATATAATTCTCCGTGCAATTTGCAATATTGGAGTACTAGCGCCTGTTGGGTGGGTAAGGATCGGAAACGGGGGCCGGAGGAAGGAAATCCTGTCACCTTTGTGCTGTTCCCGGTACGGATGCCCCTGAGTGGAAGGGGAATCCTGAACGGGGAGGGAAGGACCCTGTGACGTTTTCCGAATGAGTGCATGGAAGGGGGACCGGATAGGGTGAAAACCGCAATCAGATATTCTGGTCAGATAAAAAGATGCATCCTTGCGCTTGAGAACAATGTGGCAAACCGGGAGGTACTGAAAACGGCTCTGATGCCAAAGTACGATCTGCAGTTTGTCAGTTCCGGTGCAGAGGCATTCCTTCATCTGCATAAGGAACGCATCTCACTGGTAATTGTCGACCTGAATGAGGAACAGGAGGACCGGATGGCCTTCCTGGATCTGTACTTCAAGAGCGATGAATATAAATCCATCCCGGTAACGGTCATTACATCCGATACGGAGACGGAACTGTATGCGATCCGGCTGGGCGTAGCGGATTTTATCTCAAAGTCGTTTGAAGCCCCCGAACTGATTCTGGCCAAATGCGACAGAGTGATCGAACTGTCCTTTGACCGGATGCTGGTCCGTTCCACGGAGAATGATGTGCTGACCGGGCTGTATACGCCTGAGTTCTTTTTCCAGTACGTCCGTCAGATCCTTGATTATACCCGGCATGAGGGCAGGGATGCGCTTGTTCTGGATGTCGAGCATTTCCATCTGATCAACGAAATCTATGGGCGCGAATTCGGGGATCGCCTGCTGCAGCAGATCGCGGATGCGCTGCGAAAGCTGAAACCGGAAACGGACGGCATTGTCTGCCGAAGCGGAGTGGATAACTTTTATGTGTACTGCAAACACCTGGACGGGTATGATGCCATTCTTTCGGCCATGGATGAGGTGCTCTCCCTGCCGGAACTGCAGCAGTTCCGGGTGCGCATCGGCGTTTATCATTACGTGGATCATGACATTGATCCCGAGCGGTGGTTTGACCGGGCTAAGAAGGCGTGTGACACCCTGCGGGGTGATTATACCCGCTCCATTGCCTTTTATGATGCCAACCTGATGGAAAAGAGCGTCTTCGAGGAGCGGCTTGTTTACGATATACGGCGGGCCATTGATGACGAGGAACTGCTGGTCTATTATCAGCCGAAATTTGACATCCGGGGGGAAAATCCGCGTCTTGCCGGCGCAGAGGCACTGGTCCGGTGGAATCATCCGGGATATGGTCTGATCGGTCCGGACAAGTTCATTCCGGTATTTGAAAAGAATGGAATTATCCAGCTGGTGGATGACTATATCTGGCGGAAAGCAGCCAGACAGATCCGGGACTGGAAAGACAGGTATGGGATAGAGGTGCCGATCTCGGTCAATGTTTCACATATCGATATTTTCAATGAGCATCTTGAGCAGAAACTGAGGGACATTGTGGAGGGGAACGGACTGACTCCGGATGCCTTCTCGCTGGAGATTACGGAGTCGGCCTATTCAAGCAATGCCGGCCGGCTGATCGAGTTTGCTTCCAATATGCGGTATTCCGGTTACAAGATCGCCATGGATGACTTCGGTGTCGGTTCATCTTCGCTCAATATGCTGACCCAGCTTCCCTTTGATGTACTGAAACTCGACATGCAGTTCGTCCGAAACATGGAAAAAAACCGGAAGAGCCGGAAAAT
>JAFUBF010000364.1 GCA_017460325.1 Clostridia bacterium
AAAATCCGGGCCTGTCAGCTGATTGCCGAACTGGAAGACAACCAGCGGGGCATCTCCGGCGGGGCGATCGGGTAGATCGATTTGACCGGGAACATGGATACCTGTATCGCCTTACGCATTGCCTACCGGACAAACGGTAAAGTCTTTGTTCGCAGCGGCGCGGGTCTTGGGGCGGATTCGGTTCCGGAGAAGGAGTAGGAAGAATGCCTGAACAAGGCCAGAGCCTCGCTGCGGGCACTGGAAATGGCGGCAGAGGAGGTGGAGGAATGATTTTGCTGATCGACAATTATGACAGCTTTTCATTCAATCTGTATCAGATGATTGGCGAAATCGAACCGGACATCCGGGTGATTCGGAATGATGAGATGGGGGTAGAGGAAATCCGGGAACTGGAGCCGGAGCGGATCGTGCTTTCTCCGGGTCCCGGCCGGCCGGAAAATGCCGGTGTGCTGATGGAGGTCATTCGCTCCCTGGGAGAGGAGATCCCGATGCTGGGTGTCTGCCTTGGTCACCAGGCGATCTGCGCGGCCTTTGGGGCCACGGTGACCTACGCCAGAACCCTGATGCACGGCAAGCAGTCCCAGGTCCGCCTGGATCTGACCTGTCCGCTGTTCCGGGGTTGCCCGGAGGTGACCGCTGTGGCGCGATATCATTCTCTTGCTGCGGATCCGGCGACCATTCCGGATGAACTCGTGGTGACAGCCACAACGACAGAGGGCGAAATTATGGCAATCCGACATCGGACCCGGCCGATTTACGGAGTACAGTTCCATCCGGAGTCCATCATGACGCCGGAGGGCGGACGAATGCTGAGCAACTTTATAAAGGAAGGCCCCGGTGCTTCGCACCGGTCTGCCAGATAATGTTTCCTGTCAGTCAACCGGCGCCGAAAGCCAAACCAACATTAAGGGGGATTCGAAAATGATTAAAGAGGCAATTGTAAAGATCGTCAACAAAGAGGACCTGACCTATGATGAGGCGTTTACCGTCATGAATGAAATCATGAACGGCGAGACGACGGCCACGCAGAATGCGGCATTTCTGGCAGCCCTTTCCACAAAGAGTGCCCGGGCGGAGACGACGGATGAGATTGCAGGATGTGCAGCGGCGATGCGGATGCATGCCACGCCGGTGAAAACCGACATGGAACTGTTTGAAATCGTGGGAACGGGCGGAGACAACGCTCAGAGTTTCAATATTTCCACCACTTCTGCCCTGGTGGCTGCTGCCGGCGGAATGAAGGTGGCCAAGCACGGCAACCGGGCTGCCTCCTCCAAATGCGGAACGGCAGATTGTCTTGAGGCGCTGGGAGTCAATATTCAGCAGAGCCCTGCCCGCTGCATTGAACTGCTTCGTGAGGCGGGAATGTGCTTCTTCTTCGCCCAGAGGTATCATACCTCCATGAAATATGTGGGCGGAATTCGGAAGGAACTGGGGTTCCGTACGGTGTTCAATATTCTGGGACCGCTGACGAATCCGGCTTCGCCGGCCATGCAGCTTCTGGGTGTGTACGATGAGTATCTGGTGGTCCCACTGGCACAGGTGCTGGTGAATCTGGGGGTTCGT
This sequence comes from Clostridia bacterium, assembly GCA_017460325.1. Taxonomy (GTDB): domain Bacteria; phylum Bacillota; class Clostridia; order Christensenellales; family Aristaeellaceae; genus Ventricola. The sequence continues at coordinate 1,567 of JAFUBF010000364.1, forward strand.
CGGGGAATGGTCGTGTACGGGCAGGATAAGCTGGATGAGATTTCCCTGAGTGCGCCGACAACGGTGTGCGAAATCAAGAACGGATGGTATAAATCCTATGTCATCACGCCGGAGCAGTTCGGCTTGACGCGGTGCACCCGGGCGGAGCTGGCCGGCGGTACGCCGGAGGTGAATGCGGAGATCACCCGGGCCGTTCTCCGGGGCGAAAAGGGAGTCAGGCGGGATGCGGTTCTCCTGAACGCAGGGGCATCTCTTTACATCGGTGGGAAGGCGGCGGACCTGGCGGAGGGCATAAAACTGGCTGCGGAAATCATTGATTCGGGGAAAGCCATGCAGACGCTGGAGAAACT
>JAFUBF010000365.1 GCA_017460325.1 Clostridia bacterium
GACCTTGGAAAGCTCCTCCCCCGTGTTTTCGTGTCCCAGTGTCAGGCGAAGGCTCGCCGCCTCCTCATCTCCTCCAATGGCCGAAATCACATGGGAAGGATTCAGGCTTCCCGCTGTACAGGCACTTCCGGCAGATGCCGCGATACCGGCCAGATCCAGCTGCATCAGGAGGCTGTCCGCGTGAATGCCGGGAATGGAAAAATGCATATTCCCGGGAAGGCGCTGCTTCCGGCTGCCATTGACCGTCACATCCGGAAAAGCCTCCGTAAGCGCTGCTATAAAGTGGTTCCGCAATCCCCGCATGGCCTCAAAATCGCCCTTTCGGTATTCCTCCAGGGCCAGGGCCATCAGGGAGGCGCCAATCGCATTTTCCGTTCCGGACCGCATCCCCTTTTCCTGACCGCCGCCGTGCACAAAAGGTTCCATGCGCGTTCCGGCGCGAACGTACAGGGCACCGATCCCCTTGGGCGCACCGAACTTGTGCCCGGAGAGGGTGAGCAGGTCCACCGGCAGTTTCCTCAGTCGAACAGGGATCTGTCCCACTGCCTGAACGGCATCCGTATGCATTCGGATGCCGTTTTCCCATGCCACTTTTCCGATTTCCTCAATCGGTTCAATGGTGCCAATCTCATTGTTAGCCATCTGCACGCTGATCAGGCAGGTATCCGGCCGGATTGCCTCTCTGACCTGTTCCGGATGCACAATACCCTCTCTGTCCGGTTTCAGCCATGTCACCTGCCATCCCTGGCTTTCCAGCCATCTGCAGGGATTGAGTACCGCGTGGTGTTCAATCTGCGTTGTAATGAGATGCCGTTTGTCCGGAAAAACCTGTGCCGTTTCGAAAATGGCCCAGTTATCCGCCTCCGTTCCACCCGATGTAAAAAAGATTTCCCCGGGCCTGGCACCCAAAATCCCGGCCAGTTTCGCTCTCGCCTCATCCAGTGCCCGCCTTGCCCGTCTTCCTGCCCCGTACACACCGCCCGGATTTCCCCAGGCCTCAGCGGATAATTCGCTCTGTGCCCTGAGAACTGTGGCGGTCATCGGGGAGGTGGCCGCATGATCCAGATAGATCATTCCGTTTCCTTTCTGCTTATGTATTGGACCGAAACGTATCGGTCACAATGTATCCGCTCTGCGTGAGCACTTCCGTCGCCTTCCGGAGACACGTCTCTTTCACGAGAACGTAGTCTGTGTTAAAGGTTGATACCGCAAAAATACTGATTCCGTGATCTGCCAGAATACCCGCCAGCCCGGCCAGAATCCCCACCAGGGAAAAATCCAGTTCGCCTTCGATTTTGAGTGCCCGCCAGCCGTCCTCCCGCTTTTCCACGCCGCTTACCGGTACTTTCGCGGTCGGGCACACCAGGGAGATCTCCTCCTCTGTTTTCCCGAGAAAATAAAAGCTTTCCTCGAAAGAAAAGCCGGCCAGCGAGTGCATCCGACAGACCGTCAGGGGCTCCGGGATAACCCAAAGTGAGACTTTAGCAGACTGATTCTGATCCATCAGGTTCCCCCGCCTCCCGTTTGTACCTGTGCCAATTGCAGAACGTATTTTACACCATCCCAGCGATTTCTACAATGACAATTCCCGCTGCCGGGAAATGAAAGAAGGAAACCAGACCATGCTGGTTTCCTTCTTTAAGACGCATTAAATCAGGCTTTGTTTTCTACAGCCGCTGCTGCAGGCTTGACCGGGGCCGCAGGCGCCGGTGCCGCTTTCGGGGCAGCCGGTTTAACCGGTGCAGCCGCCGCCTTCTTCACTTTGTCCTGCCGGTTTCTGGGTGCACGGCGTCCCCTCATGGTAATGGCCTTCTTCGGGCACTTCTGAGCACAGATACCGCAGCCGGTGCAGGCACCCAGTACGCGGTGGGTCTTCTTCAGTTCGCCCTCAATGGCATCAAACTTACAGTTCTTCGCACAGATCGTACAGCCAATGCACTTCTCCGGATCAATGTACGCCTCTTTCCGCTGATCGAACTCAGCCGTCATGGCGCCGGTCGGACAGACATCCGCGCAGGCCATACAGCCAATGCACTTTTTATAGTCGATCTTCGGCAGATCGCCCACCATCTCAATGGCACCGAAGTTACAGGCCTTCGCGCAGGCGCTGCAGCCGATACAGGCGTTGTCGCACTTTTCGCGCAGGGCCTGGCCCTTTTCGGGATTGTGGCAGTACAGTGCCACCACATGCCCTTCAGGCTGCATGGTCAGCACGTGCTGCGGGCAGATATCGATGCAGCGTTTGCAGCTCTGACACTTTTCCTTGTCAACCACGGCAATATGCTTTTCGGGATCAATGTGAATCGCATCAAACGGACAGACGCTGACGCAGCTTCCAAGTCCGAGACAGGAATACTGACAGGTTTTCGATCCGCTGTTGACCAGCTGTGCGGCAATACAGTCCTGAATGCCCTCATACCTGGCCTTGTATGTGCAGTGATCGGCATAGCCCTGACAGGCCACGGTTGAAACATACTTGGCATCAAGGGTTGCCTCAACTCCCATGATGGCACCCATCTTCTGGGCAACCGCCATGCCGCCGGGGGCACAGGCACCGACTTTCGCCTCACCTTTGGCCACGGCAGTTGCATAACCGTCGCAGCCGGGGAATCCGCACGCGCCGCAGTTAGCACCCGGAAGACAGGCACGAAGTGCATCGAACGTCGGATCCGTTTTCACTTTGAAAACCTTATCCGTTACGCCGAGGAGTGCACCGAATGCAAGACCCAGCAGACTCATGACAAGCGCGGCAATACCAATTGCAGTGATACTCACGTCATCTCCTCCTCGCTTTCATCAGATCAGACCGCTGAAGCCATTAAACGCAACAGCCATCAGGCCGGCTGCAATCATTGCACCGGGGAATCCTTCCATCCACTTGGGCAGGTTGCCGACCTCAAGGCGTTCACGGATGCCGGCGAACAGGCAGATCGCCAGGGTATAGCCGATGGCAGAGGCCACGCCGTTCAGGACGGAGAGCGCCAGATTGTATCCCTCTGTCACATTCAGCTGTGTCACGCCAAGGACGGCACAGTTGGTTGTAATCAGCGGAAGATACACACCGAGGGCCTGATACAGGGACGGGGACATTTTCTTGATCGCCATCTCAACAATACCGACCAGAACCGCAATCACGAGAATGAAGGCAATGACCTGCAGATACTCAAGGTCAAACGGAACCAGCAGATAGGTATTGACGAGATAGGAGGCAAACGAGGCAAGCGCCATAACAAATGTAACGGCCATGCCCATGCCAAACGCGGTCTCAAGCTTTTTCGATACGCCCAGGAAAGGACAGATACCGTAGAAACGCGACATGGCAAAATTGTTGACGAAGATCGATCCGATCAGAATCGTAAGCACAACATTCATCGCATTTCCTCCTTACGCCTTCTTAGGCAGCAGTTTGTTCATCAGTGCCAGAAGCAGTCCCAGTACGATAAAACCGCCTGCAGGACGAATCAGGATATCCATCGGCAGATAGCCCTCCGGCATGACCTGAACGCCAAACCAGGTTCCAATGCCCAGAATCTCACGGACAGAGGAGATCAGGGTGATGGCGATGGTAAATCCGATTCCCATACCGAGGCCGTCAACTGCCGCATCCAGCGGCGGATTCTAGAACGCACACGCCTCCGCTCGGCCGAACATGATA
>JAFUBF010000366.1 GCA_017460325.1 Clostridia bacterium
AATTTCAACGTCATTCTGTTCCTGGTGGTTCTGCTGGTGGGCATCTACCTGCTTCAGCGGACCCGCTTTGGCCGGAACATTTACGCCATCGGCGGAAATGAACAGAGCGCCAAGCTGATGGGTCTTCCCGTCGGCCGGACAAAAGTCCTGGTATACGGGTTCAACGGGCTCTGCTCCGTTCTGGCCGGTATCGCCTATGCCCTGTACGTCAAGAGCGGATGGAACCTCTCCCTTCAGGGAGCGGAACTGGATGTCATTACCTGCGCGGTCATCGGCGGAACGCTGCTGACCGGCGGTGAGGGATTCATGATTGGTACGCTCTTCGGTGTACTGCTCAAGTCCATGATTCCTGCCCTGATCACCTTCAACGGAAACCTGCTTTCCTGGTGGGGCAAGATTGCAACCGGACTTCTGCTTCTGCTCTTTATCTGCATTCAGAAAATTGTGGTGGCTTCCACGGAGCGCAGAAACAGCAGGTCGAAGAAAACGGAAAAAGGGAAAGTGTGACAGGATCCTCCTTATCTGAAAGGCCGGCCATTCGGAATCATTCCGGATGGCCGGTCTTTTGTGGGCAGCAGAAAAGCCGGGCAGTGCCCGGCTTTTGGCGGAAAACGAGGTTATCCGAGATTGCTTTCACTCATGTTGATGACGGACATGGACTGAACCATCTGATCAACCAGGGCATTGACCTGTTCCTCTCCGTTGCGGGAGGGGAACACGGACTCAAAGACCAGGGTATCCTTTCCGGACCGGACGGCGACCAGGGTGATGAGATAGGTTTGAGAATCGGAATCGGTATAGCTGAACCGGATGGCGTCGGTCTGCTGGCCGCTGATCGGCTCCAGATTCAGAGTTGACACGGACCCCGCGCCTTCCCATTCACTGGAGATCAGTTCGGGGAGGGTCATGTCGAAATTGGCGTATCGGAGCAGCGTAATGTGCGCCCCGCCTCCCAGCTGATAGGTCTGGATAAAATCACCGTCTTCAAAGTGAACATCTTCGATCATCTGTGCGTCTTCCGGCAGTGAGACGAAAAGCAGGGGACGGTTGAAATCCTCGGCCAGGCCCACCGTCATGAAAAGGACCGAAAGCATTACAAGAAGGAAAGACAGTCTGAACGGTTTAGACAGAAACATCTGTTAATCACTCCTCTGTGCGAAGCGGTGCAGTCCGGCACCGCCGCTGTTCAATTGCCCGGATCTGCCGGCCATCTGACAGCCCTGTCGGGGACAAAAGCCGCGCAGCATCGGGTGTTTTCAGTGCAGAAGTACTTAGAACCTGGGCCTGCCGCTCTGCGGCAGCCTGACAGATTTGGGGAGCCGGAGAGCCACGGCGCCGAAAGACAAGTCGCTTTCCAGTAACCTGGGCCTGCCGCTTTGCGGCAGCTCGACAGATTTTGGGGGCCGGAGAGTTGCGGTGCCGACAGGCCGCTGATCAGCAACCTGGGTCTTCCGCTCTGCGGCAGCCTGACAGATTTGGGGAGCCGGAGAGCCACGGCGCCGAAAGACAAGTCGCTTTCCAGTAACGTGGGCCTGCCGCTCTGCGGCAGCCTTACAAAGCTGCGGTGTCAAAAGACAGGGCACTGTTTTATCGGCGGATGGATATCCGAGTATCCTGATCGCGGGTACTTCTTTCAACACGGCGAATTATAGCACTTATGAAAGCGTACGTCAAAAATCGAAGGCGAAGAACCAATTTGAAAAAAGTGAAAAAATTGCTTGATATTCCGATTCATATCTGATATAATGACGGCGTTGGGAGGTACTGGTATGGCCCGCGCAAAAGGAATTAAACCCATGGCCCAGAACAGGAAAGCGTTCCATGACTATTTTGTGGAGGAACGTCTGGAATGCGGCATGGAGCTGAAGGGAACAGAAGTAAAAAGTATGCGGCAGGGCCGGATGAACCTGAAGGAAAGCTATGCCGTAATCAAAGACGGTGAGGTCTTTGTTCAGGGAATGCACATCAGTCCCTATGAACAGGGGAATATCTACAACACCGATCCGCTCCGCCCGAAACGTCTGCTTCTTCATAAAACGCAGATCCGGCATCTGTTTCAGGAAGTCGGGAAAATGGGGTATGCACTGATTCCGCTGTCTGTTTATCTGAAAGACGGACGGTTTAAAATGGAACTCGGTCTTTGCAAAGGCAAGAAACTCCATGATAAACGTGATGACATTGCCGAACGCGATGTGAAACGTGAGATGCAGCGGGCTCTTCGGGAACGGAACAGGACCTGAATGGGGATGTACTGGTTTCGACGGGATCGTGGGTGGTCAGGTAAGCGAGTCGTAGCCCCGTGCTACGTTAAAAACGGGAAATTAAAAATTAACTCACAATAATAACTACGCTTTCGCTGCCTAATTAGGCGGCGCGTCGGCATGAGAATCCCGCTGTCTCATTCACCGGCGTCAAATTAGCGGGCAATGTTTCTGTGTAAGCTTTGCCACTGAAACACATTATGAAGCTACTGAAGCCCTGAGCCTGTCTGCGGGCGCCCGGCGGAGGGAATGTTAAAATACAGACTACACTCGAAGAAAGCCTGGTTGTCGCTTTTTCGGACAGGGGTTCAATTCCC
>JAFUBF010000367.1 GCA_017460325.1 Clostridia bacterium
CCTGATCAAATGCCTCTTTCATGTTGTCCGGCGCCAGGAAACAGGCTGCATCCGCATCCACCGTTTCATCAAACGTGCTCTGCTGCGCCAGTTCCACAATCTCCGGAAATGGCGTCTCCGGACAGAGGTTATCCCGCAGCCGGTTCACAAGCCACATGCCCATGATGTTTTTCTGGTAGCGGTTATACCCCACGCCGCCCTCATTGCTCCAGTTGCCCAGGCGGCTTGCCTCACTGGTCATGGGCCGCGGCGTTTTCACGCCCAGCAGACTCCAGGTTCCCGAGGAAATGTACGGCATGTTTTCCTCCATCGGGATTCCCTCCACCGCGCTGCCGGTATCATGGGTGGCGCACAGCACGACCTTCATCCCCCGGTATGTCCCAATGCATGTCCCGGGCTTTTCAAGGGCCCCGAAGAGCCGTGACGGAAGCCCCAGGCGCCGGATAATCTCCGTGTCATACCCGCCGGTTTCCGCGTTGATCATGCCCATGGTGGTGGCGTTGGTGTACTCATGAACCGCCGTCCCACACAGCTTTGACATCAGGTACTCCGGAATCATGCGGAAATCCGTCGCCTCCTTGAGGCGACCCGCCAGGTGATCGCAGTACAGCTGATAAATCGTGTTGAAAGGCTGAAACTGCGAGCCGGTATGCCTGTAGAGTTCCTCAAAGGGAATGATGTCGTGAACTTTCTCAATGACCTCCTGTGTCCGGCCATCCCTGTACGCATAGCAGGGAAGGATCTCCCGGTCATCCCGCATCAGGACATAGTCAACGCCCCAGGTATCCACCGAGAGACTGACCAGATCCGGATACCGTTCCAGTGCCCGCTCGATCCCGGTCCGCACATGCCCGAGCAGTGCCTCAATGTCCCAGAGGAGATGCCCGTCCTGCCGGATGACACCGTTGGGGAACCGGTATACCTCCTCTGTCTGCAGTTGTCCCTGCGAATCCCAGCCCACAATGTGTCTGCCGGAAGACGCGCCAATATCAATCGCCAGATACCGTTTCACTCCGTACCTCCTTTGCACCGTCTCTGTGTCCTTTTAACCGCCCAGCTCCGGGGCTTTCCTGCCCTGTTCCGCAGGGCGGACATTTTCCTGATTTTTCGGTCCTTCCCGTCCCGGATTCCGATTTCCCTGACGGGGTTTGCGGGGCGGCCTTTTGTGTCTGTTCGGCTCGGATCTGGGTGGCTCGGGTGGCCGTTCTCCATTTTCTCCAGCCGGCCCCTTGGGGCGCGGCCCGCGGCGGTTGTGCCTCCGCTTGCGTTTGGCGCGACCGGACTCATTTTTCTCCGTATCCGCCTCGTCGTCCCTGTCCTCTTCCGGTTCCGTTTCCGGAGCGGCCTCCATGACCGGCTCCGCCGCGACGGCCTCAACCGGAGGCGCTTTCTTCTCCTCCACCGGTTCCACGTCTTTGGGGGCAGGCCTGCCTCCGTCCAGTCGCTGACAGTCATCTATGGCGTATACCCGATTTTCAAAGCTGTCCCCCACCGTCAGGCGGACCGTTACCGTTTCGGAAAGCACATTGATCGCCGTGATGACCCCGATGCCATCCGGTGTCATCAGTTCCCGGCCGATTTTCGGCATTCTCTTGCGGGTACTCTCGTAATGATCCTGCTCGTACTTGAGGCAGCACATCAGGCGGTCGCAGATGCCCGAAATCTTCGTGGGATTGAGAGACAGGTTCTGCTCCGTCGCCATCTTAATGGACACTGGCTGGAAATCCGCCAGGAACTGCCGGCAGCAGATGGGCCGCCCGCAGGGCCCCAGGCCCCCCAGCATCTTTGCCTCATCCCGGACGCCGATCTGCCGCAGTTCAATCCGTGTCTTGAACACGCTGGCCAGATTCTTGACCAGGATCCGGAAATCCACACGGCCATCCGCCGTAAAGTAAAAGGTAATTTTGGAACGGTCGAAGGCAAATTCCACATCCACCAGTTTCATGTCCAGTTTCAGTTCCTGCACTTTCAACTCCGCCGTCTCCAGCGCCTGCTTTTCCCGTTCCTCATTTTCTCTCTGAATGTTCAGGTCCTCCTGCGTCGCAATCCGGAGAATCGGCTTGAGCGGCGCAATCATCTGATCGTTCTGCACCTCCCGCAGGTCTCCCATACATTCACCGATTTCCATTCCGCGAACCGTCTCCGTGACAATATATGAACCGGTGCTGACCTCCAGCCCGTTCGCATCAAAATCATACAGTTTGCTGGCACGCCGGAAGCGCACCTTGACTACCATGGCCATCGAGTATATTCCTCCGAAATCTTTATAAGAACAGTCTCAAGGACTGATTGAAACGCCACATTGCTCTGCATCATCTTTCGCGCCTCCAGGATCCGTTCCCGAAGCGCCAGTCCGCCCTCCAGGGGCACCTTCCCGGCATAATCCCGGGCGGCCCCGGGAAGGGTCAACGGCTCATGCCGTCCGGCCTGCGAAAGAATAATTTCCCGCACGATCTCCTCGGACAGATCAAGAATCATCTGCCGGTCATCCTTGCGGTCCTTGTACAGGTTCACCACATCCGGGATATCCGCAAGGGAATGAACGGCGAAAAAACGCTCCGCTATTTCGCTGCGCAGAGTGATCACCTTTTCCTCCACTGCCAGCGCCTGTCCCACGCACCCTTCGGCAATCGTGGCCCGAACATGCACCTGCTCCTCCGGAACGCCCAGAGCCCGGAGCCTTGCCACCGTCTCCTCATCCGTCAGCGGATGGAACCGGATCAGCCGGCACCTGGATACCACCGTGGGCAGCAGCGCGGAAAGGTGAACCGCAGTCAGGAGAAAAACCGTATTCGAAGCCGGCTCCTCCAGGCTTTTCAGCAAAGTGTTCTGCGCCGCCGTATTCATCTTTTCCGCCTCGGGAATCAGGAAAATTTTCACCCCATCCTCAAAGGTATGGACATCCGCCTCTTTGAGCATCTCCCGCATCTGTCCAACGGAAATCTCTCTTTTTCCCGCGGCAGGCCTCAGCACATGCAGATCCGGGTGTGTTTCAGCCAGAATTCGCCTGCAGGGACCGCAGACCCCACAGGGCCTTTTTTCCCCTCTGCACATGGCCGCCATGGCGCAGAGCCTGGCAACGCTTCTCTTCCCGGTTCCCTCGGGACCGGCAAACAGATAGGCATGCGTAAACGTTCCCTCTGTAAACTCCGACTGAAGCCGTC
>JAFUBF010000368.1 GCA_017460325.1 Clostridia bacterium
AAGGTATTGCAATAGGCGAAGCAAAAGGTGAAATCAAAGGTACTGTAAAATCAATGCGGGTAGATGAAAAGAGTGATCAGGAGATTATCGACCGTTTGATCATGTTGTACAATTTATCAGAAAAGGATGCAGAAGTTTCCCTGACTGAGGATATTGCTGTGTAAATAACGCATTACGGGTTTCTGACCTGACTTTTGATCGTTCAAAACTCTGTTTGAAAGGGGAACTGGCTGATAGGAAGTACAGGAAGATCTCTGACCTGATGAGAGTTTTCCGTGATTTGGATCATTATGATGAGCAGTTTCCGGCCTTTTTGAACAGGAAAAAGGAACTTCACGAGACAGAGGAGGGGCAGAGAGAAATGAGTAAGGAAATGCAACTGGTTATTGCGGAGGAGCGTAGAGATGCCGAGGCAATAGGCGAAGCAAAAGGTATTTTAAAAGGTATTGCAAAAGGTGAAATCAAAGGTACCGTAAAATCAATGCGGGTAGATGGAAAGAGTGATCAGGAAATTATCGACCGTTTGATCATGTTGTACAACCTATCAGAAAAGGATGCAGGAGAAGCCCTGGCTATGACTGTGTAAATGACGCATTACAGATTTCTGACCTGATTTCCGACCATACAAAACTCCGACAGGAATGACAAATCGTCTATGGAGAAACACAGGAAGGCTTCTGACCCGATGAGATTCTTCCGTGATTTGGATCATCATGACGGGCAGTCCAAGTCTTTTTGAACAGCAAAGGAATTTCATGAGACGAAGGAAGGATAGAGAAAAATGTGTGAAGATTTGCAGGTGTACCTTGCTGAGGTGCGTAAAGAGGCTTTTGCAGAAGGTTATGTAGAAGGTTTTGCAAAGGGTTACGTAGAAGGTTATATAAAGGGTTACGTAGAAGGTTATATAAAGGAATATGCAAAAGGTCTGAAAAAAAGCAAAATCAGAGGTACTGTAAAATCAATGCGGGTAGATAGAAAGAGCGATCAGGAAATTATCGATCGTTTGGTCATGTTGTACGACCTTTCGGCAGATGAGGCAGAGGAAGCTCTGAATGTGCAAATGTTTCAGTATGAGTTTCTGAGCGTACTGTGAAAAGATTTCACTTGAGAGAGGGCCTGTTCATCCGGCAGATGCGAAAATGCCAGGGCGCTGTGTCACAATTCTGCATTTGAGATCTCAGGCTGATGAGAGAAGGAATCGTTTGTTTGTTGAACGGTGGTAAAGCGGTGCTCTCCGGCTGTTATTCCCCGGGAATGAGAGTTTCTGCTGACAGAGAGCGAAGCGTGGATGCGGCAATCCCCATCGGCGCTTCGGAGTAAGGTATGCTGAGTAACAGGGGAAGTGGTACTTCTCTTTCTGCGGGATTGTTGTCGGTTCAGGCCGGGATGACTCAGATAGCGTGAGACGCTCAGACAGAAGGACAGACCGCGATTGAAGGGATATGCACACGGTGCATATCTTTTTTGAATCAGCATCGGTTCCTCTTCGTTTCAGTCTATCCGTGCCAGAACCACCGGAGGGATGACGTTACTGAGTTCTTTTTACGGAGGATCATTCGGCGGAACAGGGGACTGTTTGCCGGGAGACCAGATGGAGATGAGCCATGGCGACCGTTCTGCGGGCGGAAAGGTTGCGGATGGTTACAAATACCGGCCGGGATATGTGGTTCCCGGGGAAGAACGCGGCGCCGGAATTCCGGCCGCCGGCCTGAACAGAGCGGATCACTTTTTCAGAGGGGATGAAGGCAGCCGGGTACATTGGCGGGCGGACAGGAGCGGGGAGGCAACGGATGACGGTACAGATTCAGGATGATTTTGATCTTGAGAAGATTGACGGGAGCGGGCAGTGTTTCAGATGGGAAAGAGACGGGAACGGTTTCCGGATTGTGCACGGAGAGCATGCGCTCTTTATTCGCCCGGGTGGAGAGGACCGGTATGTGCTTGACTGCACGGAGGAGGAATATGCCGGGATCTGGCGGCCGTATTTTGATCTGGATACCTCCTATGCCCAAATCCGGGGAAGGGTGGAACCGGCATCGGATCCCTATCTGGCGGCTGCTGCCGAAGCGGGGCGGGGAATCCGGATTCTGCGGCAGGATCCGTGGGAAATAGTGATTACCTTTATCATCTCCCAGAACCGCAATATTCCGATGATCCGTCGCTCGGTGGAGGCACTGTGTGTCTGCGCCGGAGAGGTGCGGGAGGACCGGGCCGGACGTTCGTTTCGGACGTTTCCGGGGCCGCAACAGCTTTCCGGACTGGACCGCGATACGCTCATGGGACCGTGTGTGCTTGGCTATCGGTGGAAATACGTGCAGGATGTGAGCCGGCGTGCCGCTGAGGGGCTCTTTCTGCCGGAGCGGATTTCGAAGATGCCGGACAGAGAGGCGATGGAGGCGCTGATGGATCTGCCCGGCGTCGGTCCGAAAGTTGCCAGCTGTATCCTGCTTTTCGGCTTTCACCGGCTGGATTTCTTTCCGGTGGATGTATGGATTCGCCGGGTGCTGGAAGAGGAGTATCCGCAGGGATATGACCGGGAGAAATACACGCCGTATAACGGGGTTTATCAGCAGTACCTGTTTGCCTATTCCAGGGCCCGTGCCGGGCGGGGATCCGAAATGCCCCGAAATCCCGGTTAAAATGCGGCCCGAGGACGCGATTTATGTGGCGTGTACGGGCGTTTTGTGATACACTGAAGCGGAAAAAACAGAGAAGAGGACAAACAGATGTACGAGGCGGACAGACTTCATAAAACGCTGGACTGGAAGATGCTCTTTCCAAAGAGCGCCCTGGAAAAAGGGGAGCAGATTGCAACAAAACTGCAGATTACCAAGATACAAAGCTGGTATGGAAACTATTATCGCATCCTGTACGGACGGAAAAGCATCGATGTAAGGCTGTATTCGGTGCCGACGACACTGGGGGATACCTGGAGTGACAGTTCGTTCGAATGCAGCGAATGCAGCAGCAGGCGTATCTACGGGAATGGGAAACAGAACCCGTACTGTGAGCACGCGGCTGCCGTATTGTTTCATCTTGAGAAAGAAAACGGACCGTGGACCGTGTGGGAAAGCGACAACGATTACAGGAACCGAAAAAAGGAACAGGAACTCAAAGCTCTGCGGGCCCAGAGAGATGCAACCCGAAAGAAAGTCGGAATAAATCTGATTCCGGCCCTGCAGGCGTTCGGAAACAGGACGGCGGGGGATGCGGTCTATTTTGATCTGGAAGCGCTTCTTGCACCGTATATCACCACGCCCGCTGCCATTGCCCTCATGCCCGAGGCGGAGAATGTCCGCGTTGTGTCCTCCTATTCCGATTACTCCGTCTGTGAGATTCGGACAACCCGGGAGGGGGAGAAGTCGCTGGTCTTTTCCCAGCGTTTCAGCGGACCACTGGAGGATGTGAAAGTATGGGGCAGTATCGAAGACGGGAAGCTTGAAATCCAGCATAACACGGTGATCAAAAATGCGACAACGTCCTATATCAGTGACAGTTACAGGGAAAATGAACGGAAGAGCATTGATACACCGCTGGATGAATACGATCTGGTGACCATCAGGAGTGTCTGGGATAAGGCGGATGAGGAAAGCACCAAAAAGATAACGGATGACGGGGCGGAGAAGTTCTTCCGGAGCATTCGCAAAATGCGGGAGGAGAGCGCCATCAAGGAAACCCGGACGGTGGAAAAGGTCGCGAAAAAGGCCGTCGTCGATCTGCTGCCCCGGATCGTCCTTGAGAACGGTGTGCCCATCCTCTCTTTCAAGATCGGTGTGGGCAGTTCCAAGAAGTACATTCTCAAGGACTGCTATCAGCTGATCCGTGCCGTTCAGAAGGAAGGGGACTATGTGCTGGGCAAGAAGGAGACCCTTCATTTTGCCGAGCAGGACTTTACGCCAAACGGAGAGGTTCTCTTTGACTTTATCCGCCGGAATCAGGCGGATGCCTACGCCGGCACGTATCAGGTTCCTCTGAAGGGCTCCCGACTGGATAACTTCTATGACATGTATAACGGGGAATGTGAGCTCCTCGACAAGACGAACAACATCCGGGATGAAATTGTCCGTGTCGGACACATGGATATCCGTTTCAAACTCACCGCAGATCGTCTGGCGGATGCCAGAGACCGCTTTATCGGGATTACCGTATCGGGGTTTGTGCCGGTGATGATCAGCGGAAACTCGCATAAATACGTGATCAATACTACCGGCCTTTCCCGGGTTTCCGCGCAGGAAATCTCGGTACTGACGCCGTTTATTTCCGTCTCGGATTCCGCCGGTTATTTCCGATTCCAGGTTGGAAAGGACCGGCTGCAGGAATTCTATTACCGCGTCCTGCCCGGACTGCTGGAAAATCCGTTTGTCGAATTTGTGGACAACTGCGTGGATGAGGCCTCCGGGTATCTGCCGCCGGAACCGGCGTTTACGTTCTATCTGGACCTGGATGATTCCAATAACCTGACCATCCGCGGGGTTGTCCGGTATGATGAACTGGAATATCCGCTGATTCCTGCCGGCGCGGCCACCGGCGGGGGATACCATGACGTGGAGCAGGAGGAGCGGGCGCTGGCGAGCGTGAAACGGTGGGCATCCACCTTTAAACCCTCCACGAACAGCTATGTCCAGAAACTGACGGATGATCGCCTGTACGACCTCCTGACCGTGGGCATTTCGGAACTGGAATACTACGGGCAGGTCAAGGGGACCAGCGGTTTCCTGTCCAAGCGCATCATCTCCGGTCCGGCCGTTCAGGTCGGCGTCTCCGTCGACAGCGGCGGACTGCTGAACATCTCCGTGATCTCCAAGGAGCTCTCGCCCAAAGAACTGCTGGATGTGTACAACAGCTATGTGCAGAAAAAGCGGTACTATCGCCTGAAGAGCGGCGATTTTGTGGACCTGACGCAGGATGAACAGCTGGGTGAACTGAGTACATTCCTGGAGCAGATGCAGCTGCTTCCCAAGGATGTCATCAACAGCAAACTGAAAGTTCCCATGTACAGGGCGCTGTACCTGGACCGGATGCTGGAGGATCACGAAAAACTGGCCAGCACCCGTGACCGGACCTACCGTGCCCTGATCCGCAATTTCAAGACGGTCCGGGATGCAGAGTTTGAAGTGCCCAAATCCCTGGAGGACATCATGCGGCCGTATCAGGTGTACGGCTATAAATGGCTGAAAACGCTGGAAGGTTCCGGCTTTGGCGGGATTCTGGCAGATGAAATGGGCCTTGGAAAAACGCTGCAGATGATCTCCATTTTCAAGGAATACAAGGATGAACGGTCCGGAAAACGCGGAAAAAAGGAAGAGAGCAAACCTTCCCTGGTGGTCTGCCCGGCCTCCCTCGTTTACAACTGGCAGGAGGAGATCCGCAAATTTGCCCCGGACCTGACGGTTTCCGTACTGGCGGGTACGCAGGGCGTCCGGAAAAAGGCGCTGGCGGACATGAATAACGTGGATGTCTTCATTACCTCCTACGATCTCCTGAAACGGGACATCGCCCTCTACGGAGACCTGGCGTTTTCAAACTGTGTCCTGGATGAGGCGCAGTATATCAAGAATTCCAAAGCGGCTGCGGCCAAGACGGTGAAGCTGATCAATGCGGAGCATCGCTATGCCCTGACCGGCACGCCCATTGAGAACCGTCTCTCCGAGCTGTGGAGCATATTTGATTTCCTCATGCCCGGTTTCCTGTATGACCAGGGAACCTTCCAGCGGGACTACGAACTGCCCATCGCCAAGTACAGGGATGAGGCGGTGACGGAGCGGCTCAAGACGATGACGTCGCCGTTTATCCTGAGGCGGAAGAAAGTGGATGTGCTCAAGGACCTGCCGGCCAAGCTGGAGGAGGTCCGGTACGCGCATCTTGAAGGGGAACAGCAGAAGATCTATGACGGACAGGTGGTCCGCATGAAGGAAATGCTCTCGGGCGGCGAGCTGGCCGGAGAGGAAAAGATCAAGATCTTTGCGGAGCTGAC
>JAFUBF010000369.1 GCA_017460325.1 Clostridia bacterium
ATACGGAGCCGAAAGCCAAACCAACATACATGGAGAGGTAGAATGGATATTCATGACATCAGAACGATTCTTCTGGATCTGAACTGTATGACTGCCCTTCGCTTTACGATGGAAACATCGACAGTCAAAACGCTGATCGATCTCTGTCTGGCCTGCGTGGATGACCGGATAGACGAGGAAGAGCTGACGGAGGCGTACTGCCGGACGTACAATGCCTGGCTGGATACGATCTCCTGCGGACACAGCGGTTTCGCCCGGGATGTGCTGGAGACCGTTCTTTACACCGACAGTCCGGTGGCACGAATCTGTGCCGAAAACCGGGAGATTCCCTACAGCATGCTGAGCGGCCTGCGTCATGATCTGGACGTTCTGGGAAAGCTGACACGCATTGAGCCGGCGCTTTTCCTGCTGTTCTGTGAGCGGGCGGGGATGCCGGGAAAGACGGCGGTCCGTCTTCCGGTCTGGGAACCGGAACACAGGGGAGAGCAGGAGGATGACCGTATAAGCATTGACATGCTCACCGGCGATGGCGTTCAGGAGGTCATTTCCTTTTTCAGGCGGCAGGGAACCGGGATCTTTGCCCGGTATGCAGCTGCCACGTGGGAACATGGCGGAGGCGGACTGCGCGGGGTATCGGAGCCGGACCCGATTCACATGTCAGACCTCATTCTGTACGAGAAGCAGCATGAGGTCCTGGTAGAGAATACCCGGCGGCTTCTTCAGGGCCGGAATGCCGGAAACATTCTTCTGTACGGGGACAAGGGAACGGGTAAGTCGGCCTCTGTCAAGGCACTGCTGAATGATTACTGGCAGGATGGCCTTCGCATTGTCGAGGTTCGGCCTCAGTGCCTGACGGATCTGCCGGAAATCTTTGTGCTGCTGCGCAACCAGCCGTGCAAATTCATCGTCTTTGTGGATGATCTGGCATTCAACGATTCCTGCCCGGAGTATACGGCGCTTAAAACGGTTCTGGAGGGCGGCCTTGAGGTTCGACCGCAGAATGTGGTGGTGTATGCAACCAGCAACCGCCGCAACATCGTCCGGCAGTCGTTCTCCGAAAGGGAGGACGATGTGAATGCCCGGGATACACTGGAGGAGAAGTTTTCTCTGGCAGATCGCTTTGATCTCCGCCTGACGTTCCAGGAGCCCACCCAGGATCAGTATTTCAGCATCTGCCAGAGTCTGATGGAGGGACGGAACCTTCAGGTGGACTGGGGCGAGGTCATGCCCAGGGCAAGAGCCTGGACACTCAGCCACGGCGGACGCTCTCCCCGGGTTGCACGGCAGTTCGTGGATGCGCTGGAAAGCGAACTGGCTGAGCAGATGGAGGCCGCCGAAGCGGAAGCGTCAGCCGCAGAGAGCGGAACGGATGAGGCTGAATGAGTACGCAGAAACGAATCACGCCGGGCCTTTTTGTGGGTGCGCTGATCCTGCTCGTTGTTGCCCTGACAGGGGCGGCGGTATTCTACGGATTCATGGTCTACCAGTCGGCGCCGGAGGAGGGGAAAGAGACACAGACCCCGGCGATGGCCTCTGAGCTGGACCCGGCCCGCCTTCTCCCGCAGACCTCCCCCGTTCCCGGGGAACCGGTGCCCCGGGTGATTCTCCGAAATCTGCAGTATGCCGGCCAGAGCGATGTCCGGGAATCCGATCCGGAATATACCGTGATGTCCAATCACTACCAGATGCAGGACGGGCGGTCGGTTCATACGATGACGGCCTGGCCGCCTGTATGGCTGGAGACGCTGGCGGGGACCGGGATGGTTCCGCAGCTGATTACCGGATTTACCATCGGTTCTCTGCCGGCGGTCTATTACTCAAACGGTGTCCAGTCCATGCTGATTGCCAGAGAGGATCCGTATATTTTTGCCATTCATGTGGAGGGGGAGGATGGAGACGGCCAGACGGCGTATGCGCTGGGCGTTATGGCAACCATCGAAACGGAAGACCCTTATACGAACAGAAAATAAGACGTTCATGATTGAACGTCTTTTTTCGGTATGTGAAAGGATCCTTCGGGTGGATTACTTTCCCTTCTGTGCGTGCCTGAGCTGCGTCAGGACGATGCCTGTGACAAACAGCAGCGTGCCGGTGATGATAAAGATGCTGACCGGTTCGTGAAAAAACACGATCCCCCAGATAATGGAGAAAAAGACCATGGTGCTCTGAAGGAGCGCCACCATCTGAAAGGGAACAAGAGGAATGGCCCGGGCATTCAGGTAGAACCCGATGCCGGTGATAAAACCGAAGAGGGCAATGGCGCCGATGGCAGCGGGGGTAGGAGTGCCGGTGGGCAGAACACGGCCCTCACTGAGAGGAACGAAAAAGCCAACAATGGCGGCAACGGAGAACATGAACAGATTGCTGTCCAGGACATCAAAGGAATCTGCCACCTTTTTCTGCGCAAAGACGAAAAGTCCTGCAAAGATGCCGGAGGCGATGTAAAGAAGGGTCAGTGTCAGATTTCCGCTGAGAAGGGTCTCCAGAGACATCCCGTTCCAGGAAATGAGGAGGATGCCGGTGACACAGAGAATGACGCCGGCTGTGCGCTGCGGGGTCATGCGCTCTCCGAGGAGGGTGACGCCCAGAATGGTCAGGAGGACCATCTGAACCGGCTGTGTCAGAATGTTGCCGTAGGAGACACCGACGGAAAGCGCGATGTTTTCCGTCGTATAGGCGAGAAGCTTGGAGGCGGCCCCGAAGATGAGCCATTTCCAGTGCGCTTTCAGTGCGGAGGAAAAATCGGAACGGATGGGCTTTCGGAGAATCGTCTTGAGCAGAAGAAGCCAGAGAACGCCGACGAAACACCGGAAAAAGGTGATCATGGAGGGAGCAAAGAAAGGCCGGATGGTCTTTACGCATGTTCCTCCGAAGCTGAAAAGAAACGCAACCGTGGTCAGGTAGAGGTATCCCATTGTGTATCTCCTTTGAAGTGGCTCAGGCTTTCGGCACCGTATGACTGACAGTGGACATTCTTTGATGAACCGGTGCAGAGCACCGGGCCCATTCCTTTGATGTCACTTTGGCTTTCGGTACCGCATGATTGGACAGTAAAGTATCTCATTCGCCCCTGGCGTTTCCGCTATTTTACGCACTTTGCGGAGGAGTGACAAGATGGAAAAACAGGAACGAAACTGGGAGAAGAGTGAAAAAGGCAGCGACCATGGCCGCTGCCTTTGAAAATCATAAAAAGTCACAAAAAACCGCGTAAAATCTTTCGGACAAAAAAGGTTGACAAGTCTTCAAAAATGGTGTAAAATACTACATTGCATTAGTATGCAAAATAGGAAATTTGTGCCCGTTAACCCTTGTTCGAGGCTATTTTACACGAGAAACAGTCGTTTGAC
>JAFUBF010000370.1 GCA_017460325.1 Clostridia bacterium
TGGGCAAACTCCTGGCCGAACAGCTGGGATATGAATTCTATGACCGGGAGATACTCCGGAAGGCATCTGATGAGAGCGGAATCAATGAGGAGCTGTTCTCGAAGGCGGATGAAAGAAGCGCAAAGCTTTCCCTGTTCCGGATCGCCAGGCAGGTCTATACCGGAGAGGTGATTCCGCCGGACAGTGATGACTTCATTTCCAATGAGAATCTGTTCCGTTATCAGGCCAAGATTATCCGCGAACTGGCCACCACGCAGAACTGCGTCATCGTCGGCCGCTGCGCCAATTACATTCTGCGGGGCAGGGACAACGTGGTCAATATCTACGTGACGGCGCCGGTGGTGGACTGTGTCCGCCGTGTCATGGAAGTGGATGGTCTGGACCTGGAGGAAGCGGAAAAGAAGATCAAGAAGATCGACAAACGGCGTGCAGACTATTTCAAGTACTTGACCGGGCGGAACTGGCAGGCTGCAGGCCTGTATGACCTGGGCCTGAACACGGGACATATGAGTGATCAGCTCTGTGTCAATCTGGTGAGAGCCTATATCCGTGCCCGCTATGAGACAGAGAATCAATGAGCGTGATTTGTGCCGGCTCCCGGGGAGCCGGCGTTTTTGTATATGGCCCGGTCCTGATCTTGCGGAAAACGGCCGGCTGTTGTATAATCGGCCGGATTTCAGATTCGGACAGGTATTTGATGGTGGCCGGATCTGTGCAGCGAACAGGAATCAGAGAAGGACATAGGCAGAGGAACAGATATGGCAAAACTGTATTTTCGTTACGGGGCAATGGGATCATCCAAGACGGCGAATGCCGTCATGGTCAGGTACAACTATGAGGAACGCGGCTTCCGTGTTCTGATGCTGAAACCACAGATGGAGAACCGGGACGGCGAGCGGATTGTCCGGTCCAGGTGTGGCCTTGAGGCCGTGTGTTCGTTTGTGGAGGAACTGCCCGAAATGGACCTGACCGGATATGCCTGTATCATTGTGGATGAGGCCCATTTTATGACGGCGGCGCAGGTCCGCCGGCTGTCGGATATTGCGGATGACCTTGACATTCCGGTGATCTGTTACGGACTCAGAACGGATTTCAGGGGCGAACTGTTTGAGGGCAGCCGGGAACTGATGTGTCTGGCGGACTCCATTGAGGAAATAAAGACGATCTGCTGGTGCGGAAAGAAGGCAACGTTCAATGCCCGGATCAGTAATGGAAAGGTCGTCAAGGAAGGGGAACAGGTCATGCTGGGTGGCAATGACCGGTATATCAGCCTCTGCAGAAAGCACTGGAAAAACGGAGATCTCGGGAATCGGTCCCAGGGGAAGTGAAAAGCAGCACCAACAGGTGCTGCTTTTTAAATCACTCTTTTCCGCTTTCAAAACGGTTAATGGCGCTCAGAATGCCCTTGACAGAGGCGAAGTTGATGTTGTGCTCCGTACCGACACCGTAGAACTTCTGTCCGCCGGGTCCTTTCAGCTGAATGTAGGCAACGGCCTGGGAATCGGATCCGGAGGAAATGGCGTGCTCGGAATAGGAGAGGAACGAATAGTCCACGATGCCGGCCGCACGCAACGCGTTGAAGAAGGCGTCGATCGGTCCGTTTCCACGGGCTTCCAGAGCGAGGAAATCGTCATGAACGGAAAGCACACCGGAGAAATGGGTGACGTTTGAGGAACTGCCGGCGACGGCTTCCTCGTAGAACTTGGCTCTGCTGAGGGAGTAGGGCTTGCTGATGTTGAGGAACTCTTTCTGGAAGAGGTTGAGGACCTCGTTGGCCTGCAGTTCGCGACCGGTCCGGTCACATTCCTTCTGAACAACGGCGCCGAATTCGGGATGCATGGCCTTGGGCAGATGATAGCCGAAGTCATGATCCATGATAAAGGCAGCGCCGCCCTTTCCGGACTGGCTGTTGATCCGGATGATGGGCTCATATTCGCGTCCAAGATCGGCAGGATCAATGGTAAGGTAGGGGATCTCCCAGAATTCGGACCGGTGTTCCCGCATGAACTCGTGTCCCTTGTTAATGGCATCCTGATGAGAGCCGGAGAAGGCGGTGAAGGCGAGTTTTCCGGCATAGGGCCAGCGCTCGGGAACGATCATGTTCGTCAGGGATTCGTAGATCTCACGGACATGGTCAATGTGGGAGAAGTCCAGATTGGGATCAATGCCCTGGGTGTACAGATTCAGTGCCACGGTAACCACGTCCAGATTGCCGGTCCTCTCGCCGTTTCCGAAGAGGGTTCCCTCCACCCGCTCTGCGCCGGCCAGCATGGACAGCTCCGTGCAGGCGGTGCCGGTTCCCCGGTCATTGTGCGGATGAACGGAAATAATGGCGGCCTCGCGGTTGGGCAGTTTGCGGATAAAGTACTCAATCTGATCGGCAAACGTGTTGCAGGTGTTGAGCTCAACCGTATTCGGGAGGTTCAGGATGACCGGGTTTTCCTTCGTGGCGCCCAGCTCGTCCATGACACGGGCACAGATTTCAACGGCGAAGTCGGTCTCGGTGCCGGAGAAGGATTCGGGGGAATATTCAAAGCGGTAGTTGGTATCGGAGGTGTCTGCATCGGTCAGCTCCCGGACCAGCTTTGCACCCGCAATGGCGATGTCGATGATGCCTTCCATATCCTTTTTAAAGACTACCCGGCGCTGCAGCTCAGAGGTGGAATTGTAGAAATGGATAATGACATTTTTCGCACCGTGAACCGCCTCAAAGGTTTTGCGAATCAGGTGTTCACGCGCCTGAACCAGCACCTGAATGGTGACATCATCCGGAATCAGGTTATTGTCAATCAGGGCACGGAGGAACTCATATTCCGTTTCGGAGGCAGAGGGAAAGCCGACTTCAATTTCCTTGAAACCGACCTCGACCAGCAGCTTGAAAAACTCGATCTTCTCGGTCACATTCATCGGAGTGACAAGGGCCTGATTGCCGTCGCGCAGGTCGACGGAGCACCATACAGGAGCCTTGGTGATATGGTTATCCGGCCAGGTACGGTCCGGAAGAGTGACCGGTACGAACGGTTTGTACTTTTCAAATCCCTTTTTCATTGCAGAATCTCCTTCAATATGATCATTGGCGGCTGAGGGACGTAAAAAAGCGCCCCTGCCATAAACTGACATAGGGGCGCTTTGAAGCGCGGTACCACCCTAATTCGGCAAGAATGCCCTCATGGTCTCAAACAAGACCGGACCTTAACGGGGTCACCCGGCACGGACTACTGGTGTTCGCCCGTGCGACTCCGGGAGGAGCTCTCGAATCATCCCTGACCGGCTTTCACCACCCGCCGGCTCTCTGCAACACAGGATCAAACGATTATTTCCCTTCATCGTCTTTCAAATGTACAGGTATTTTATTAGACAGGAAATGGTTTGTCAAGCATTATTTTCGGGAAATAATGTTCTAATCATTTGCGTTTTATGTTGCGGTAGTGAATGAATATGTTATAATGGAAATGAGGCGCCGGTGTATTCCGTACAATCGGGACAAATCCATGTCCGGATCTGAATGAAGACCCCCATCTGTCAGACCAGGGGGTAAGCTGACTCTGATCCGACTGTATCCGGAATGGACCCCTGTGACAGGCGAAGATGGCGAAGCCCTGCCGGACAGTGCGGAGGAGAGCAGGAACGCTCCTCTGTGAGCGAATCCCGCTGGGAGGCGACCATCAGGGTGTCGCTCCCGTTTTCAGTATGACAGGATCGCCTGATGGATGGATTCCCTTTCCGTCACCGGTGATCAGCACAGCAGGGGACAAATGCCCACACGTCTTTGCAGGACTGTGGATGATTCTTTTACGCACGGAGGGGAATCTGTTATAATATAAAGCGACTGGTTGAACATGCAGTGTGAATCACCGGGGATGGAGCGTGCTCGTTATGGACATGAAAAACCTCCGTGAGCTTGATGGAATCAAAGTCAGAAAATTTCTCGGGAGAGGGAGAGGCGGATATTCCTACCTTGTGGAATTTGCATCGGGTGAAGCGGTTCTCAAAAAAATGCATTACGAATCATGTGGTCTGTATAAGTTTCCCCCGGATAAACTGAAGGCGGAAGTGGAGAATTACAAAACGCTGACCAGACTGAACATCTCTGTTCCAAAGCTTCTTTATTATAATGGAGAAAAAACGTACCTGATCAAGGAGTATGTGGATGGTCCCACCTGCGCCGAACTGGTGGCAAGAGGCGAAGTTCCCGACACCTGCTTTGAGCAGCTGGCGGACATATGCAAAGTGCTCTATGCGGAGGGGCTGAACATTGATTACATGCCGCACAACTTTGTGCTGAAAGATTCCCGGCTCTACTGTATCGACTTTGAGTGCAACTACTATTCCGAAGAGTGGGAGTTTGAACACTGGGGTGTCTTCTTCTGGGTCAACCGGGAAGGGATGGAGTATCAGTTGCGGACAGGAAGCCATCGTCTCCTGAGCCTGAACGGGAAACCCCTGGTGAATGATGATCTCAGACAGAGGGCGCAGGATGTTCTGAACAGAAACATCCGTCTCCGGACATTTCTTCTGGCTGCAGGACGGGATCTGTCTGAACCCCATGATTCAGTGAGGCCAATCCGGCATGAAACGATATACCATATCCGAGCCGTGCATGACAGCCCGGATGTTTTCTGATTGCTGAGTGTTATGATGCAATACGCTACGGCCAGGATAGAAGGAGAGCAGGATGTCCATCGTTCTTCAATACGATTCGAGGGTGAATATCACGTACGCCTATCACAACAGTGTTGTGTGGGATAAGTTGTCAAAAAAATCAGGGACGAACCGGATTCTTATTGGGAAGGTGGATCCTGAAACCGGAGAGATATCAAAAAGCTCAGGAGCCAGACGAAAGAAGCAGATAGACGAAGCGGTTATCGACGCGGAAATAGCTGATTATAACAGGAAAGTCCGAGAGAAAAAGGGCTCCGGTGAGACAGAACTGTCCGAAAACGATGACGAATTACGGAAGCTGAAGGAAGAATATGCTCAGCTTGCTTCGAA
>JAFUBF010000371.1 GCA_017460325.1 Clostridia bacterium
CCGCGCTTGGCGGAGAGGCAGCGGTTGAGGGCCTGTGGGATCTGGCGGCACTGGCCACGGTGGCCGACATCGTTCCCCTGGTGGATGAAAACCGGATCATCGTCTATAACGGACTCAAGGCCATGGCGGAGCCCCGGCGTCCGGGCCTGATCGCCCTCCTTGAGGTGGCCAAGGTCACAGGGGTTCTGACCTCGACGGACATTGCCTTCAAACTGGCCCCGAGGATCAATGCCGGCGGCCGCCTTGCCCTGGCCAGCCGGAGCGTGGAACTGCTGATGACACGCAATCTGGAAAAGGCCCGGCAGATTGCCACGGAACTTGACGGCTATAATGAAAAGCGCAAGGAACTGGAACTGCGGATGTTCGGTGAAGCGCTTGATTACGTCGAGAAAAAAGTCGATTTTATCGAAAACCGGATTATCATCGTCAGCGGAACGGCGTGGGAGCAGGGGGTCGTCGGTCTGGTCGCCTCCCGGCTGGTGGAGCGGTATCACTGGCCCACGATTGTCTTTTCCATCGGAGCGGACGGCACCTGCGTGGGGTCTGCCCGGTCCATCCCCGGAATCGACATTCATAAAATCCTCAGCGCGGCATCGGATCTGTTTATCCGGTTCGGCGGACATGCACAGGCCGCCGGACTGACTGTCCGTCAGGAAATGCTGCCGGCCATCCAGAAGCGGCTGGATGAGATCATCCGGGAGAACGTGGATCAGTCGGTCTATATACCGGTCCAGGAATACGACCTTGAGGTCAGGCCGGTTGAGCTGTCAGATGACTTTGTGGAAGCCTTTGAGGTCATGCAGCCCGTCGGGTTCGGCAATACCTCCCCGGTCTTTTATCTCCCCGGTATCGAGGTTTCGGATGCCCGGTGTCTGGGAAAGGATAACCTCCATCTTCGAATGACCATCGGAGATGAAAACCGGAAAATGCTGGCCATCTGGTTCAGGAAAGGACATCTCCTGGGCACGCTTCCCCAGAATGCGGACATGATCGCCTCCATGTACATCAATGAGTGGCGGGGACAGCGGTCCGTGCAGTGTGATGTCGGGGCTCTCAAGCCCTCGGTTCCTCAGAAGCACTTTTTAAATCTCTGCCAGCAGAGGCAAAGCGAAATAGAGGCATGGGTTCTGGCCGGAATGGCCCGGGAGACGCCCGGCGCTGCTGTGGAGGCGGAACTTCTGGATGACAGTGAACTGTTCAGCCGGTACAATCCCTGTCTGCAGTCAGACATCCAGGGAACACTGATCGTCTTTCATACCCCGCAGGGACTCCAGCAGAACGCCATCCCGCTCGCCAGTTTTCTCACAGGCGCGGAGGCAGATTTCGTCATTACCCGTTGCGAAGATTCCCGCGGATTCAATACAGTGATCATGGCACCGGATTATGCCGAAATCCGGGCCAGATACCGCCGGGTGATTCTGATGGACGGCGTGTTCTGGGATGGGGAAACCGCAGAAATTCGCAGGGCACTGGGCAACTGTGAAATTGCGGTGCGGCGTCCGTCGGCTCCGGGCATTCAGCAAAGCCC
>JAFUBF010000372.1 GCA_017460325.1 Clostridia bacterium
CATTACGCCGGAAGAGCTGGAGGCACTCTACGTGCAGGCAGCCGGCGACGGACCGGTGAATGCCCCGGCCGGGTCTGAGGAAGGCGCCGCTCCGGCTTCAACGGAAACGGCCGGGACGTCTGCCAAACCTGCGGCTGTGTCTTACGAAAGCGACGCGCCCATTGGGCACGACGTGGGCCAGCAACTGCAGGATTTCACGGTCAGTTGCCTGGATGGGTCCACCTTCCACCTGGCCGATACGCGTGTCAAGGTTACCATCATCAACCTGTGGGCCACGTACTGTGGCCCCTGCGTGCAGGAACTGCCGCATTTCAGCGAGTTTTACAAAGTTCACCGGGATGATGTGGCCATGCTGGCGGTCCATTCCTCCATCACGGAGATGGATCCGGCGCAGTACGTCGCTGACAAGGACTGGGCAATGCCCATTGCGGTGGACAGTGAAGATGATGAGATCTGGGGGATCGTAAACGGAAGCTCCACCATCCCGCAGACCATTGTCCTCAACCGGAAGGGTGAGGTCATTTACAACCAGATCAAAGGCATTACACCTGCAGAACTGGAGGCACTCTACGTGCAGGCAGGCGGTAATCTGCAGACAGCCGCAGTGATGGCGGAAAAGCCCGTGACGGCGGTGCCGGAGACAACGGAGGCACCCGCTGCCGTGTCCTATGAAAGCGACGCGCCCATTGGGCACGAAGTGGGCCAGCAACTGCAGGATTTCACCACCGAGTGTCTGGACGGGTCCACGTTCCATCTGGCCGATACGCGTGGCAAGGTGACCATGATCAACCTGTGGGCCACGTACTGCGGTCCCTGCGTGCAGGAACTGCCGCACTTCAGCGAGTTTTACAAGGCTCACCGGGATGATGTGGCCATGCTGGCGGTGCATTCCTCCATCACGGAGATGGACCCGAAGGATTACATCGCGGACAAGGACTGGGCGATGCCCATTGCGGTAGACAGTGACGATGATAAAATCTGGGGAATCGTGAACGGAAGTTCCACCATTCCGCAGACCATTGTCCTCAACCGGAAAGGCGAAGTCGTTTACAACCAGATCAAAAGCATTACGCCGGCGGAACTGGATGCCCTGTACGAGATGGCAAAATAGGGAAACATATGGGATGCCTCTGGATTTCGGTTCGGAGGCATCCGTTTTTGACATTCGAGTTTCTTCTCCGGAGCTTTCCATTGGTCCAGGGTTGCTGGTACTTGTTTGGAATGGGACGGCCGGATTTCAGCCGTTCCTCAGAAACGAAAGTGCTTGCTTCGGCTGAATGTGGATGTTTTCCGAAGATTCAGCCGACTGCTCCGGAACAGATGGATCTGAAGAGGAATGCTGAAACGAAGACAACAGACAGGAATTCAGCCTGCGAACGTTCAGTTAAACGGGAGGGAGTGTATTGAGCACAGGCAATACTACAGGGAGGCAGGAGGAAATATTGCGCAGCTTCAGGAATGCATGGAAACCTCTCAGGCACAGCTGATCCTGGTGCATGGGCGACGCGGGGTAGGGAAGACCTATCTGATCGATGCGTTTTTTGATCATCAGTTTGCCCTGAAAGTCACCGGCGTGAATGGTGAAAACAAGTCCTTTCAGATCCGGAGTTTCCTCGCAGAACTGCGCTGAAACGGACAGGAAGTGCCGGGCGATACGGATGAGTGGAGAGAGGTTTTTTTCTTCGTGCGGAAGTATCTGGAAACGTTTCCCACAGACCGGAAGAAAATCGTCTTTCTGGACGAAATCCCCTCGCTGGATACGCCGGGCTCTGACTTTGTTCCGGTTTTTCGAATGGTTCTGGAATGACTGGGCGTCTACGGTGAGGAACCTGGTGTTTATTGTGTGCGGACCTGCCGGACGATGGATAGCGGATCACATTGAAGGAAACCGGGGAGGTCTGTTTAACCGGCTGACAGGCAGAATGTATCTGAAACCGTTTCCCCTGCAGGAAACAGAACAGTTCCTGGCGGGAAAGGGGATCACCTGGTCCCGTTCCGAGATTGCGGAATGTTACAGGATCTTGGGAGGGATTCCCTGTTATCTGAACAGGCTCAGTTCACACCTGTCTCCTGCAGAAAATATCGATTGTCTTTTCTTTCAGGATCCTGCTCCTCTGCGGGATGAATTTGACCGCCTGTACAGGCCGCTGTTTACCAACCGTGAGATGTATATCCGGGTGGCGGAGGCGCTTAGTACGGGAACAGGTGGGCTGACGAGAGGGGAACTCTCACAGATGACCGGCATATCCGCGAATGGAAATCTGACGACTGTTTTACACAATCTCCGGCTTTCCGGATTTATTCGCGTTTCCAATTTCTTCGGGAGGAAGAAAAAAAGACGCAAAATACCAGCTGTCCGACTATTATTCCGCATTCTACTTTCGCTTTATCAAAGGGCAGCCGGTTCACGACGGGCATTTCTGGTCTCACGCAAAGGATCATCCTTCCCGCAGAACCTGGGAGGAGCGGACATTCAAGCAGCTGTGTTGGGATCACCTTCCTCAGATTCGGAAAAAGCTTGGAATCAGCGGTGTACTGACAGATAGCTCCATCTGGTTTACCGGGGGAGATGAGGATCTCGGCATTCCGGGTGCACAGGTGGATCTGGTGCTGGCCAGAGGGGACCGGGTTATTCATCTGTGCGAAATGAAATACGCCTCGGG
>JAFUBF010000373.1 GCA_017460325.1 Clostridia bacterium
GATCAAGGAACTGGAATCCCTCAGCCTGAATGTCTGCGTCATGGATAAAAACCGGAACGAAATCGTCATCAAGGAACTTGAGGACGAGGATGATCCGTATCATGACAACACATCCGGCAGCGATTCCGAGAGTGGATCCAGGAAAGAGAAAGAGTCCGGATACGATGCCATTGATCCGCTTCTGCCGCTCAGCTCCCTTGGCGGACTGGACGCTGCGTCGGAGGATGAGGATGATGCCTTCGACGACCTGGATGATGACAGCTTTGATATCGACATGGACAACCTGGACGACCTGTCGATTGATGATGACCTGGAAGACTGATGACACAGCACTAATCCTCTGCCGTATGTCCGGCAGAGCAACTGATAAGAAAGGGAGTGCACCCCTTTGTCCGAATTAACCAATCTTGCCTCAATTAAGATTTCAATGGCTTCACCGGATCAGATCCGTGCCTGGTCGCACGGAGAGGTGACGAAGCCGGAGACAATCAACTATCGTACGCTGAAGCCGGAGCGAGACGGCCTGTACTGCGAGCGTATTTTCGGACCGACGAAGGACTGGGAATGCAACTGCGGAAAGTACAAGCGCGTCCGGTATAAGGGTATCACGTGCGAAAAGTGCGGTGTGGATGTTACCCGTGCCAAGGTTCGCCGCGAGCGGATGGGTCGTATTGAGCTGGCCGCTCCGGTGAGCCATATCTGGTACTTCAAGGGCATTCCGAGCCGCATGGGAACGCTGCTGGACATCTCGCCGCGTTCTCTTGAAAAAGTGCTGTATTTTGCGGCCTATATTGTTCTGGATCCCGGCTGCTCCGGGCTGCATGCCAATGCGGTGATCACGGAAAGTGAATACCGCATGCAGATCACCAATCCCACCTATGTGCAGGACGTGGAATCCGGAAAGCCGCCGCTTCGGGTCGGTATGGGCGCGGAGGCGGTCAAGGAACTGCTGATGCGGGTGGACCTGGATGAACTCAGCCACCAGCTGCGCGAGGAAATTGCCCAGCTGACCGAGAAGGAACGTTACCGTGAGACGGAAGGGCAGAAGCGTGCCAAGGCCATTAAGCGGCTCGAGGTGGTGGAGGCATTCCGTCTGAGCGGAAACCGTCCGGAGTGGATGATCCTTGAAGTGGTTCCGGTAATGCCGCCGGATCTTCGGCCCATGGTTCAGCTGGATGGCGGACGGTTTGCCACCAGTGACCTGAACGATCTCTATCGCCGGGTGATCAACCGGAACAACCGCCTCAAGCGGCTGCTTGAGCTGGGAGCGCCGGATATCATCGTGCGCAACGAGAAAAGAATGCTGCAGGAAGCAGTGGATGCCCTGATCGACAACGGCCGCCGCGGCCGTCCGGTCACCGGCCCCGGAAACCGGGCGCTCAAATCCCTTTCGGATTTCCTGCGCGGCAAACAGGGCCGTTTCCGCCAGAACCTGCTGGGAAAACGCGTAGACTATTCGGGCCGTTCGGTTATCGTCGTCGGTCCTGAACTGAAGCTGCATCAGTGCGGCCTGCCCAAGGGAATGGCCCTTGAGCTGTTCAAGCCTTTCGTCATGGAACGCCTGGTGAATACCGGTGTCGTTCATAATGTGAAGAGTGCCAAGCGCATGGTGGACCGCGGTGAGACGCGGGTGTGGGATATCCTTGAAAGCGTAATCAAGGAACACCTGGTTCTCCTGAACCGTGCACCGACGCTTCACCGTCTGGGCATTCAGGCCTTTGAGCCGGTGCTGGTGGAGGGCAAGGCCATCAAGCTCCATCCGCTGGCCTGTACTGCCTTCAACGCGGACTTTGACGGTGACCAGATGGCCGTCCATGTTCCGCTTTCCATGGAAGCGCAGGCAGAGGCACGTTTCCTCATGCTCTGTGCCAACAATATCCTGAAGCCGCAGGATGGCAAGCCGGTCATCTCTCCCTCTCAGGACATGGTTATCGGCTGCTATTACCTCTCCTGCATCCGGCAGGGATCAAAGGGCGAGGGACGCTACTTCGCCAATGAAGATGAGGCCATGATGGCCTATCTGACCGGACAGCTGGATCTCCAGGCGAAGATTCACGTCCGGATTGACCGTGTCTTTGAGGGACAGACCTATCGCCGCAGCATCGAGACCAGTCTCGGCCGGCTCATTCTGAACAGCAATCTGCCGCAGGACATGGGCTTCCAGCCGCGTGAAACGCTGGATGACATGTTCAAACTGGAGATTGACAAGAAGGTCGGCAAGAAGGAACTGGGACAGATCGTCGACATGTGCTTCCGGGCACACGGTGTTTCGGAAACCGCCCGGGTTCTTGACAACATCAAGGCCATGGGTTACAAGTACTCCACTCTGGGGGCCATCACCGTATCCGTGTCGGATATCATTGTGCCCCCGGAGAAGGCGCCGATCCTCTCCGGGGCAGAGAAGGAAGTCCGGAAGATTGAGAAGATGTTCAAGCGCGGTCTTCTGACGGATGAGGAGCGGTATACCCGCGTGGTGGACATCTGGTCCAGGACCACAGATGAGATCAAGGGCAAGATCATGAACCATATGGACGAGTTCAACCCGGTCCGTATGATGACCGACTCCGGCGCCCGCGGCTCCATTTCGCAGGTTTCCCAGCTGGCCGGCATGCGCGGCATGATGGCCTCTCCGACCGGCCGTCCTCTGGAAATGCCGGTTAAGGCCAACTTCCGTGAAGGCCTGTCCGTTCTGGAGTTCTTCCAGTCCTCTCACGGTTCCCGGAAGGCCCTGTCGGATACGGCACTGCGTACGGCAGACTCCGGTTATCTGACCCGTCGTCTGGTGGATGTCTCCCAGGAGGTCATTATCCGTGAGGTAGACTGCTTTGCCACCCGTCACGAAAAGATCCGCGGTATCACGGTCAGCGCCATCGGCGCGGAGCATGATCCGATTGAAAAACTGATTGACCGCATCGTAGGCCGCGTGGCAGCCGAGGATGTGGTGAACCCCCAGACCGGGGAGGTCATGGTTCCGCAGAATGAGATGATCTCTTACGAAAAGGGCAAGGAGATTGTGGACTGCGGCATCAAGGAAGTGCAGATCCGTTCGGTTCTGACCTGCCGCAACGAGACCGGTATCTGTGTCAAGTGCTACGGCCAGGATCTGGCCCACGGCGGATACGTCAATATCGGTGAGGCAGTGGGCATCGTTGCCGCACAGGCAATCGGTGAGCCGGGCACCCAGCTGACCATGCGTACGTTCCATACCGGCGGCGTGGCCTCCGAGAAGGATATTACACAGGGTCTTCCGCGTGTTGAGGAACTGTTCGAGGCCCGCAAGCCGAAGCGTGAGGCGATCCTGGCGGAGATCTCCGGCGAGATTGCCATCAGCGAGGCCAAGAAGAAGCATGAGATTCTGATCAAGAGCGATGACGGAACGGTGAAGTCCTATCCGATCACCTATGGCAGCCGCCTGAAGGTGAAGGAGGGCGACCGGGTCACGGCCGGCGATGAGCTGACCGAGGGCCAGATCAACCCGCACGACCTGCTCCGGATTCTGGGCGTCAAGGCGGTGCAGGAGCACCTGCTGAAGGAAGTTCTGATGGTTTACCGCCTCCAGGGCGTTGGCATCGGCGACAAGCACATTGAGGTGATTGTCCATCAGATGCTGCGTAAGGTTCGTGTTGAGGACGCGGGCGACACCGGTCTTCTTCCGGGCTCCATGGTGGACATCTTCCTCTTTGAGAAGGAAAACGAGAAGACCATTGAGGAGGGCGGACGCCCCGCGGTGGCCAAGCGTATCCTGCTGGGCATCACCAAGGCGGCTCTGGCCACGGATTCCTTCCTCTCCGCCGCCTCCTTCCAGGAAACGACCCGTGTTCTGACGGAGGCTGCGATCAAGGGAAAGGAAGATCCGCTGGTCGGCCTCAAGGAAAACGTTATCATCGGCAAGCTGATTCCTGCCGGAACCGGAATGCCGAGGTACAAGAACATCGAGATCCACGAAACCTACTGAGAACAGACAAAGAGCCGCTGATCCCCAAGGATCAGCGGCTTTTTAGGATTATTTGTGACTGTACATCAGGAGCTCCACCATCCGGGTGCATTTTTCCATGCTTTCTACCGCGATGTGCTCAAACCGGCCGTGATAGGCAAAACCGCCGGTGCAGAGATTGGGGGTGGGCAGTCCCATATAGGAAAGACGGCATCCGTCCGTCCCGCCCCGAACCGCGTACAGGAAGGGGGTCATGCCCGCGTCCCGGATGGCATTCTTTGCGTTTTCCACCAGGAACATGTACGGCTCGATCTTTTCCCGCATGTTGTAATAGGTGTCCTTCAGGGTCACACGGACATATTCCTGTCCGTATTTTTCATTGAGGACCTTGGCCGCATGCCACATCATCGCCTTCCGGGCCTCGAAAATGGATCGGTCATGGTCACGGATGATATAGGAAAGGTGGGCGCTCTCGATGCTGCCGGACATGTCGGTGAGATGGAAAAATCCTTCGTATCCCTCCGTCAGACGGGGAATGTCGCCCGCCGGGAGCAGACTGTTGAACTCCATGGCAAGGAGGGCAGCATTGACCATGGTATTCTTGGAGGAGCCGGGGTGGACGCTGAGACCGGTGATATCAATTTCAGCACTGGCTGCATTGAAGGTTTCAAAGGCCAGCTCACCCTCTTCACCGCCATCGACGGTATAGGCGTATTTGGCACCGAATCGGGTAAGATCGAAATGATCCACGCCGGCACCGATTTCCTCATCCGGCGTAAAGGCGATGCAGATCATGCCGTGGGGTTTCTCGCTGGACAGGACATGTTCACAGGCCGTGACAATTTCTGCAATTCCCGCCTTGTCATCTGCGCCGAGGAGGGTGGTTCCGTCGGTGGTAATCAGGGTCATTCCGGCAAGCTTTTCAAGCGACGGGAAGGCCCTGGGGCTCAGAATGTCGCCGGAACCGGCCAGGAGTACGTCCCCGCCGTCATAATTCTTAATGATCTGGGGTTTTACATTTTCCCCGGAACAGTCCGGTGAGGTGTCCATATGGGCAATAAACCCGAGAGGGGCCAGATTCTCCATGCCCGGTGTGGCGGGAATACTGGCATAAACATAGCATTTTTCATCCAGCCAGACATCCGACAGTCCCAGGTCCCGAAGCTCTTTCTCAAGAAGGCGGGCCAGATCAAGCTGACACGCGGTGCTGGGGCTTTGCCCCGTAGTATCATCGCTGGTGGTATGCACCTGTATATAGTTTAAGAAACGTTCTTCAACCTTCATAAAAGTCCTCCTGAAAGAATGATGGTATTACGATGCGTACAATACCACATCACCGGAGGTATTTCAAGTGGATTGAAAAGGACCGGCCGGGGGACCATCGGAGGAGATTTTTCGCGACTGTACATTGCCCCGCGGAGGATGGCATACTGTTTTCCGGAGCCGGAGCGGCTCAGACAGAAACCGGAGGAGGTAAGACAATGGCATTCAAACTGACCATTATCGGTGCGGGCAGTCTGACTTTTGCGCGGACACTGTTCACAGATATCATGCATGTACCGGAGCTGCGGGGGATGGAGGTGGCCTTTACCGACATCAGTCAGCAGAATCTGGACAGGGTCACCCGGCTGTGCCAGAGGGACCTTGAGGCAAACGGGATCCCCACGAAGATCTTTGCGACCACAGACCGGCGGGAGGCACTGCGGGGGGCACGTTATATTGTCAACTGTGTGCGGATCGGCGGGCTTGAAGCCTTTGAAACGGATATCGAGATTCCGCTCAGATACGGCGTGGATCAGTATGTGGGGGATACCCTGTGCAATGTACGGCCAGCGGGGCATTGCCGCCCTTCTGGATTTCTGCCGGGATATACGGGATGTGGCGGAACCGGGGGCTCTTCTTCTCAACTATTCCAATCCCATGGCCATGCTGACCTGGGCATGCC
Organism: Clostridia bacterium; assembly: GCA_017460325.1. Classification (GTDB taxonomy): domain Bacteria; phylum Bacillota; class Clostridia; order Christensenellales; family Aristaeellaceae; genus Ventricola. Next base: position 5,880 of record JAFUBF010000373.1, read on the forward strand.
TCAAGTATGGCGGCGTACGGACGGTTGGGCTTTGCCATGGCGAAATACACGGGGAAATGCAGATCGCGGAGGTTCTCGGTGCGAAAGACCGGAAAGAACTGGATGTGATCTGCGCCGGCCTCAATCACCAGACATGGTACTTATCCGTTAAGAAGGATGGGGTGGAAATGAAGGACCGACTTCTTGAGGGATTTGAAAAACACCCGGAATACAGTGTGACGGAAAAGGTACGAATCGACGTGCTGCGACGCTTTGGTTATTACTCCACCGAGAGTAATGGCCATCTGTCCGAGTATGTTTCCTGGTATCGCAAACGTCCGGATGAGATAGAAAAATGGATTGACCTTTCCAGCTGGATCAATGGGGAAACGGGCGGTTATCTGCGGGAATGCCGCGAAAACCGGAACTGGTTTGAGACGGAATATCCGAAGCTGCTGGTAGAGCCGCCAAAGGATTACGAGCACGGTGAACGCAGCAGTGAACATGGCAGTTATATCATTGAAGCACTGGAAACGGGTTATTAACAACAAGCGCTATGTGCTCGATTTCCGTAATCCGGATGTCCGGGCCTATTGCCGAGATGTGGTGGACCGGCTGATCCGGGATTACGGATGCGAATACTTCAAGGTGGATTACAATGTAACGACGGGAATCGGAAGTGACCTCTGTTCGGACAGTTACGGGGATGCCATGCTGGAGCATTACCGGGCGCTGTATGACTGGAACCGGGAAATCTTCAAATCCTATCCTGATCTGATCATTGAGACCTACGGTTCCGGCGGGCAGCGCATGGATTACGGCATGCTAGAACTGTTCAGCCTGCAGTCAGTGAGTGACCAGACAGATTACCTGTATCATTCCTTTATCACAGCCAATGTGGCCTCCGCGCTGACACCCGAACAGGCGGGTGCCTGGGTCTATCCGTACGAGGATGACCGGGAACACGTCATCTACAATGTGGTGAACGGTCTCCTCCTGAGACCTTACTGCAGCGGGAAACCCTGGATCCTGTCGCCGGATAACCGGGCGCTGTACCGGGAGGGGATGGACACATACAAGGTAATCCGAAGCAGGACGTGTCGGATGACCCTTTTTTCCCGCTGGGCTTTACCACTTTCAAATCTCCGGTTCTGGCATACGGACTCGAGGATGAGGAAGGGACTTATCTCTCGGTGTTTGCTCCCTATACGGATCATGCGGAGATCCCCGTTTCCCGCGTAGCGGAATGGACTGAGGTGCGTGTACTGTACCCGAGTCAGCCCGACTGCAGCTTTGCTGTACGGGATGGCGTGCTGCATGTTCAGTTCCCGCAGAACGGCAGCGCAAGGACATTTGAGTTCAGCAAGCGAACCTGAGGAGAGAGGACCCGGTGCGCTGCACCGGTTTGTCAAATAATGTCCCCTGCCGGTCATACGGTGCCGAAAGCCAAAGCAGATTTGAAGATGCTCCACCGGTCGGAGGAGCATCTTTTACACGTGTTTACTGGCAGGGAAAGTGCTGCATTCGTGGCTTTGATATCACAGGTGGATGACTTGAGATGTACGGATGATTCCTGTATAATTGACCCGAAAAGCAGAGAGAGAAGATGAGGCTTGAGTGAAACGGATCATTGCATTGGGAAGTCAGGATTTTGAAAGTATCCGTGTGAATGGTGACTTTTATATAGACAAAAGCCGGTTTATCTGTGAGTGGTGGAAAAACCGGGATCCTGTGACGGTGATTACAAGGCCACGCCGTTTCGGGAAGACGCTGAACATGTCCATGCTGAACTGCTTTTTTTCGAACCGGTATGCGGGACGCAGCGAACTGTTTGACGGACTGGATGTCTCAGGTGATTCGGTCCTGGATCAGCAGGGAAAATGGCCGGTCCTCTTTCTTTCCTTTGCCAATGTCAAACAGTGTGACTGGGAAGACGCAAGATGCAGTATCAATCAGACGATTGCGGATATGTGTCAGCACTACCGTCAGATATTGCAGGATCCGATGTTTTCGGAGGAAGACCGTGCATTCTTTAAAAAAGTTAATGCGGAAATGCCGGATGATGTGGCGGCAATCTCTGTCAACAGGCTCTGCGGATGGTTAGCCCGTTATTATGGCAGGAAAGTTCTGATTCTGCTGGATGAGTATGATACGCCGCTGCAGGAAGCATACATGTATGGTTTCTGGGACAGGATGACAATGTATATCCGTTCACTGTTTAGCAACACGTTTATAGCAAATCCCTATCTGGAAAGGGCGCTCATGACAGGCATTATCCGAGTCAGTAAAGAATCGATCTTTTCTGACCTGAACAGTCTGGAGGTGGTGACAACATCCTCGGCAAAATATGCGGATGCCTTTGGCTTTACGGAAGAGGAGGTTTTCACCGCACTGGAACAGCAGGGGTATGGGGACAGAGATAAACAGGAAGTAAAACAGTGGTACGACGGATATACCTTTGGCGATCTGTCGGACATCTATAATCCCTGGTCTGTGACCAATTACCTGGATAAGGGAATCATTGATACCTATTGGTCAAATACCAGTGAAAACGGGCTGGCGGGGAAACTGGTGCGTACCGGAGGACTGGAAATAAAGAGGCTGTTTGAAAATCTGATGAAGGGAGAAGCGATTATCGTACCGGTCGATGAACAGGTGATTTACAGCCAGCTTGAGACCGATCCGAATGCAGTGTGGAGCTTGCTGCTGGCAACGGGATACCTGAAAACAGAGCACATGATGACAGAGAAAGAGGCAGCGGAAAACAAAAGCAGACGAATGTACACCCTGAGGCTGACAAACCTGGAGGTCAGTCGGATGTTTACGAAGCTGATCCGGGATTGGTTTGCAAAGTCCGGAGGGCTTGGCAGTTTTACGACGGCGATGCTGACGGGTGATGTACGGGGAATGAACATAACACTTGGGGATATTATGCTGACCTCTATGAGCTCTTTCGACGGAGGAAAGAATCCGTCCGTCAAATTACCGGAAAACTTCTACCACGGACTGGTTCTGGGGCTTCTTGCAGAAAACACCCGGGATTACCTGGTGACATCCAACCGTGAGAGCGGATGGGGCCGGTATGATGTGGTGATGGAGCCCAATGATATCGGAAAGCCGGCAGTGATTATGGAGTTTAAGGTTTAACGCATTAACCCAAAATTCAAAAAGCCGGGAGATTCGTCGAAATGCGAATATTCTCGAGATAACCGGAATTGTTCAAAACAACCGGGAAATGTCGATTTGGGATTGAGCACGAGATAACCCAAAGTCAGAGATTCGTCGAAAATCAAAGGAGCTACGAGATAACCCAAAGTCAGAGATTCGTCGAA
>JAFUBF010000374.1 GCA_017460325.1 Clostridia bacterium
CACCTTCTGAGCGAAACCGTCCATGACACAGGTTCCGCATTGTCGAGAGAATACCGCCTGACCTGCAGGCGTCCCCAGTGGCCGCGGTCATCCGCGTCTGAAAAGGTGAGAACCGTTCCAAATCCGTTCAAGAGATAACCGGCATTCATATACGTGAAACGGATGGAAGTCCGCCGGGTGATCAGATCCTTTCCTGATTTCAGCACGCTTTCACCGGTTTCGTTTTCATAGCAGCTCTGCACCGTCAGCCGTTCGCCGGGAAGTTTCAGGTAGTGGGACTGTTCCGCCGCTTTCCGTTCCTCATCCTTTTCGACCGAATGATTATGTCCCCAGAGGAAAAGAATGTCATGGTCCTGCGCAGCGGTATTCAGAGCCTGTGTCCAGGTCCACGCGCCGGCATTGTCCCCACGTGCCGCATGAAGCGGGACGTGCGACATGATAATAATGGGCAGGTGATCATCAAGGCTCCTGACCCAGCTGAGAAAATGACGGCTGGCTGTCTGTGCGGAAATGCCGTTTGGATCAGCAACATCTTTTCCGTCATACCCTTTTCGGACAACCTCTTTATCGGCAGCATAAATCATCTGAGCAAAGGTAATCCCATAGATGTAGTACCCCTCCTGCGTAACCGGACCGGAGAAAAAGGCTGCATCATAAGGATCGGTACAGTGATTGTCATGGGATCCATAGGTAAACAGACACTGTATCGGATCGCCAAAGACATACCGTACCTGTGCCTCAACGGATCTGACGGAAAAAAACGGCGCACCGAAAGGGTAACCGGTGGCATCGATCGCACCTGCGCCACCTCCTCCGACATGATCCCCACCCAGGAGGAACACCTCCGGCCGGATTCCGTCTGCTGCAACACGTTGCAGCACCTCTGTCAGATGATTGTGCCAGATCAGATTTCCCTCCGGATCGTACACCGGCATTTTCCCCTTCGGCGGTTGACTGTGATCGCTCTCGGGTCTGTCATCGTGTTCATCACTGACAGTTTCGTAACTGGCATGGCGATCTGTTGCCACGAAGAGCACCGTATCAGCCAGGGCGGTATGGAAACACAGAAGGAGTACGAGGATCGGAACGATCCGCAGGAGAGAATGCACTCTGATCATACCGGGACACCTTTTCCTGAAGCATTGGACTGAAAAAAGATCGGCCACGGATATTTCCTGTCGCAAAACGGGCCACCGGTTTGCCTGTCACAACAGGGGAGACAGGCCGGGTACAGGCCTTTCCCTTCAGGAAACGTTCCCGAAAACGCGCCTTTGTCAGTTAACGGGCCACATTTTACCATGAATGAATCAAAAAGTCGATTGTTTCCGATTGTTTCCGGGGCTGCTTCCGGGTTCGCCCCCGAGAAAAACTTGACAACAGACAGGAAATCCTCTACAATTCTGCACGCTGAAAAGGAAGGGGAGGACAATCTCTCTTTTCATTCTCAGCCGAACCGTAACATCTCTGTCTGACACTGAATTATCTGAAAAGGAATAACAACATGATCAGGAAAATGTTTGCCCGGTTTTTCCCCGTCTGGATTGTTCTGGTGCTGATGCTCGTCTCTGCGGGAGCGGAGCCCATCACCATCAGCGG